>JASGDZ010000038.1:0-2976 GCA_047606835.1 Microbacterium sp.
CTACCGGCGTCGACGGCGTCGCCCAGACCATACCCGGCCCGACGGCAGTGCCGCCACGTCGGCACCGCAGACAGTTGTGCGCCCTGAGGCGTACCCCCGCTGGGACTCGAACCCAGACTGAAGCGATTTTAAGTCGCCTGCCTCTGCCGATTGGGCTACGGGGGCCCTACGCGGAGGCCTTGGGCTTCGGCTCGGCCTTCGCGGCCGGCTTCTCAGCCTTCGCGGCCGGCTTCTCGGCCTTCGCGGCGGGCGCCGCCTCCACGGGCTGCGGCGACCGCGGGCGCGCCGCGAACTCCTCGAACACGTAGCGCGGATCCTGCACCTTCTGCAGGTTGACGAGGTCGCGGCCGAGCCAGAAGTTGTTCCACCAGCCCCACAGCACGCGCCACTTGCGCTCCCACGTCGGCATCGCGAGGCCGTGGTAGCCGCGGTGGGCGAGCCACGCGACCCAGCCCTTGAGCGCGAAGTTCCCCGACTGGAAAACGCCGACCCACAGGCCGAGCCCGGCGACCGCACCGAGGTTGTGGTGGATGTACTCGCGAGGCGCCTCACCGCGCAGCACCGCGACGAGGTTCTTCGCGAGCAGCTTCGCCTGGCGCACGGCGTGCTGCGCGTTGGGCACGCAGAACCCGCCCACGCCCGCGCCGGTCAGATCGGGGACCGCGGAGATGTCTCCGGCGGCCCAGGCCCCCTCGATCACCTCGTCCTCCGTGCCCACGCGCAGGTCGGTGCGGGTGCGGATGCGACCGCGCTCCTCGACGAGCAGGTCGCTGCCGCGCACCACCGTGGGGTTCGCCATGACGCCGGCGGTCCAGATGATGAGGTCGGTCGGGATCGTCTCGCCGGTGGAGAGCTCGACGTTGCCGTCGACGGCTCCGGTCACCTGGGTGTCGAGGTGCACGAACGCGCCGCGCTGGCCGAGGTTGCGCAGCACCCATTCGCTCGTCTTGAGCGACACCTCGGGCATGATCCGGCTCATCGCCTCGACGAGGTGGAAGTGGGTGTCCTGGAACGACAGGGTCGGGTACCGGCCGACGAGGGCGGATGCCAGCGAGCGCAGCTCCGCGAACGCCTCGATGCCGGCGAACCCGCCGCCGACGACGACGACCGTGAGCAGGCGGTCCCGCTCGGGCCCGGGCGCCAGCGTGGCCGCCTTGTCGAAGTTCGACATCAGGCGGTCGCGGATGGCCACCGCCTCCTCGATCGTCTTGAGGCCGAGCGCGTTGTCGGCGATGCCCGGGATCGGGAACGTGCGCGACACGGCCCCCGCGGTGACGACGATCTGGTCGTACTCCTGCTGCCACGGCTCGCCGACCGCCGGCGTGATCGTCGCGACGCGGTTCGCGTGGTCGATCGCGGTGACCTTGGCGGTGACGACCGTCGTGCGCTTGAGGTGCCGGCGATGGGCGACGACCGCGTGCCGGGCCTCGATCGAGCCCGCGGCGACCTCGGGGAGGAACGGCTGGTAGGTCATGTAGGCGACCGGGTCGACCATCGTGACCTCGGCCTCGCCCCGGCGCAGTCGTTTCTCCAACTTCCACGCGGTGTAGAACCCGGCGTATCCGCCGCCGACGATGAGGATCTTGGGCACGGCACGGCCCGCGGTGCTGATCACGATCGGGGAACTCCTTGACGGTTCAACTGCTCGGCGTGCACGCGGCGCGCCGATCGGATGCGTCGGACAGCTGCTGTGACGCCGAGCCCGATCAGGATAGCAGGGACCGTGAGCGCCACGAGAGGCAGAGTTCCGTAACGCAGCGTGTCCGCCGAGGGAAGCAGCGGCGACCCTGCGGGGGTCAGTGCGTCGGCGTTCGGCAGCGCCGGGATGTCGACGGGTCCGACGCTGGGGGTGGCCGTGGGCTCCGACTGCGCGCGGCGGTAGAGCCGGATCCACTCGCGCAGGTCGCCCATCGGGTTCTCGGTCACGAGCGGGACGGACGCCGACACCGCCTGCGCCGCATCCACGATCCCGGCCCCGTACAGCAGCGGATCGTCGCCCGCCGCGGGGCTGGCCGTGCTCAGGATGCGGTTGATGACGTTGTCGGCGTCGAGCTCGGGGTGCGCCGCGCGAACGAGCGCCACGACACCGGCGACGATCGGGGCGGCCCCGCTCGTGCCCCGCCACTCCACGAGCCGGCCGTCGGCCGAGACTCCGATCAGCTCCTCGCTGGGCGCGGCCACGCCGAGCGTGATGCCCTGCGTCGACGCCTCCACGCTCGCCTGCCCCTGCCGGTCGACGCCGGCGACCGTCAGCACTCCCGGGATCGTGGCCGGGGCGCCCACCTGGGTCGTGCCGCTGCCGCGGTTGCCTGCGGCCACCACCACGACGACGTCGTGGTCGAACGCGTACAGGAACGCGTCGTCCCAGCTCTCGTCCCAGTCGGGCGTGTTCGTCGTCAGCGAGAGGTTGATGACGTCGGCCCCGTGGTCGACCGCCCACCGCATCGCATCGGCGATCTGCTCGGCGAACGGCCGCGTGGCGCTCGAGCCGAAGCCCACCGAGATCGACAGCAGCTGCGCCTGCGGCGCCACGCCGATCATGCCGGCGCCGTCGCCTGTGCCCCGGGCCGCCGCCAGCGAGGCCACCCAGCTGCCGTGGTCGCGGTCGACGGCGCCGACGGGGGTGCGCCCGTCGGACGACCCCACGCCCGAGACATCCGTGCCGTCCACGACGGCACCGTCGAACTCCACGGGACCGCTGCCGATGCCGGTGTCGATCACCGCGATCGTCACGCCCTCCCCGAGGGTCGTGTCCCACGCCTCGCGGATGCCGCAGGCGTCGAGCCAGTACTCCGCCGCGCGCACCTCGTCGTCGGGGTCGTCGGACGCGGCCGCGAACGCGGGCGCCACCGTGAGCGCGACGAGGGCGATCGTCGCCGCGGCGGCTCCTCGCAGCATCCGTCCCACCCTCATGCGACGTCTCCGGGAGCCGCGCACTCGCAGCGCGCCGGCGACCACGTCGAGCGCGCCAGCGCC
>JASGDZ010000039.1:0-6875 GCA_047606835.1 Microbacterium sp.
ACCGCCGAGCTCGGGCAGGCTGACGCATGGCTGCAGATCGTCGGCGGGTACGACCCTTCGCGCGAGCAGATCCTCGATGACCCCTGGAGCTGGCAGATCGACCGCCGCGACGAAGGCACCCCCGTCAACCCCGAGCAGCCGCCGCTCGCAGAGGGCCCGGGCGCCCTGCTGCCGCCCGGCGCCCGGGTGCTCGAAGTGGCCGAGTCCCATGCGCGGGTGCGGACTGCGGCGGGCATCGCCGACCTGCCCGCCTACGTCGGGGACGCGGCCGATCCGGTGCTGCGAGGCCGCTTCGAGCTGCTCTCCGGCCGCGCCCCCGAGAACACCCGGGAGATCTTGGCCTCCCCGGGGGCCCTCGATCGCCTGGGTGTCGACGTCGGCGACACGATCCGGCTCGCCGACACCGACAGCGAGCTCACCGTCGCTGGCACGCTGAAGGTCGCCACACAGCCCGACCGCGACGTGGCGCTGTTCCTCCCGGACGGCGGGCCCGCCCGGGAGTCATCCGAGACCCTCTGGTTCGCCGAGGGCTGGAGGCCGACCACGGCGCAACTGAAGACCCTCAACCAGCAGGGGTTCACGGTCTACTCGCGCGCGCTCATCGAGGCCGCGCACGGCAGCGGGCAGGAGACGCTGGATCCGGGCAGCGCGTGGATCCTCGCCGCGCTGCTCAGTGCCGCGGCGGCGTTCTGCGGGTACCTTGCGGTGATGCTGGCCGGCGCGGCGGTCTCGGTGAGCGCGCGGCGGCAACAGCGCTCGCTCGCGGTGGCCGCGAGCGTCGGCGCCGATCGAGCCGACCTGTTCCGGATCGTCCTGCTGCAGGGCGCCGTTCTCGGCGCCCTCGGCGGCGTGCTCGGCGCCGCGGCCGGCGTCGGCCTGGGCGTACTGGCGCTGCGCGTGCTCGGCGACGGCTCCGTCTCCACGTTCTGGGGGGTGCACATACCGTGGCCGGTCCTCGTCGGCGTCGTGCTGTTCGCGATCGTCGTGGGAACGGCATCCGCCCTGATGCCCGCCCGCGCCGCCACCCGCGGCGACACTCTCGCCGCCCTGCGCGGGGCGTGCAAGCCCGTCGCCGTACGCTTCTCCCGACCGCTGTGGGGATCGCTGCTGATCATGATCGGCATCGGCGCGACGGCCGTGTCGGGTGTCACCCTGGCGGTGCTCAACGCCGCCGACGTGGTCGACGACGATCCCGTTCGCATGCTGTGCCTCTACGGCGTCATCGGCGGCCCGATCCTGTTCCAGGTCGGAGTGCTGCTGGGCGGGCACTGGCTGCTCTCGCTCATTCAGCGCGGGCTGTCTCCGCTCGGCCTCGCCCCGCGGCTGGCCGGCAGGGACGCGGCCGCGAACCCCGGCAGGATGGTCCCCGCCTTCAGCGCGATCGCTGCATGCACGTTCCTCGCGTCGACGGCGATCGCGGCGGTCGGGGTGACCGCCGCGGCGGCGGCCCGCGAGTGGACCTACCAGGCGCCGGTCGGCAGCGCCTACGTGGTGCTGTACGTCGACGGCGCCTCGGAGGCCGACATCAACGCGCTCGTCGGCGCAGCGCGCAGCACCCTCGCCGCCACGGACCCCGTCCGCACCGCAGAGGTGCTCGGACAGTGCTATCCGCAACGCGAGGACGGCTCCCCCTCCGATGGTCTGGTCGTCTCGCCACGCCTGCAGCGCTACGCCGACTGCGACACGACGTCCAGCGACGACTGCCACACCACCCTCGACGCCCTGACCGGCGGCTACTATCGCGTGGGCTTCATCGCACCGAACGACCTGACGACTGCGCTGGGAGCGGATCCTGGCGAGGCCGCGCGGTCGGTGTTGCGCGACGGCGGCGCGCTGGTGACGGATGCCGCGTGGCTCGACGGGGGAACCGTGGAGCTCAACGTGTTCACGGGCCACGACCTGTCGGGCGACGACTCCGACGCAGGCACTCCCACGCCGGTGAAGACCACCACCGTGCCTGCGATGGAGGTGAAGCTGGAGCATCAGCCGGAGTACTCGCTGATCCTGTCTCCGAAGGTGGCAGAGAGCCTGGGCATGACGGTGCATCCCGCCCGGTTCGTGGCGGCCTACGACGGCCCGGCGCCGCCGGAGGTGCTCGATCGCATCGACGCGGCGATGACGAGCGTCAGGGTCGAGTACGGCGGCTTCGGCTACGGCGTCGAGAACGGTCCGCCCGAGGCCGAGCCGTGGCTGTGGCTCATCCTCGGCGGGACCGCGGCGCTCGTGATCGGCGCCAGCGCTGTGGCTCTGGGGCTGGCGCGCGTGGAGCGCAGGCCCGACGACGCGACGCTCACCGCGGTGGGCGCGAGCACGGCGCTGCGCCGCGGCATCTCGTTCTGGCACGCGCTCATCGTGACGGGCCTCGGCGGGATCACCGGCGCGATCGCCGGCCTCCTGCCGGTATGGGGTGCGGTGCTCGCAGGCCAGAACGTCCACTATCCGCCGCAACTGGCCGACACACCGTGGGGGTGGCTGGCCGTCCTGGCGCTGGGCCTTCCCCTTGCGATCGCCGTCGTGTCCTGGCTGGTGCCGCCGCGGCATCCCGACCTCACCCGTCGCACCGCGATCGCGTGAGACGAATCGCCCTCGACCGGACACGTACAGAGCAAGCACGGGAAGGAGAACCCTAGTGACCACCGCCATCGACCCCGCCGCGCTGAGCCTGCCGCCGACGCAGCCGCTCGACCTCACGGCGCTCGTCGAGCAGGCCCTGCGGGACTGACGCACGCCGCTCCGCCGGGAGCGAACCGTGCCGCCGGGGCACCGCTGCGACCGTAGGATCGACTCCATGGCAGGGTTCTGGGGCACACGCAAGCGCGAAGAGCAGGCGGCGCAGGAAGCGCAGGACGCGGACCTCGCCCGCCGCGCGCGCACCGCGCTCGTCGCCGCCGACGAGCGCGTGCGCCTGACCACCGACGAGCTCTCCTTCGCCGAGGCCGAGCTCGGCGCGGGGCCGACCTCCGACCTGCGCACCGCGCTCGCGGCGGTGCGCACGCACCTGGCCGAGGCGTTCCACCTGAATCAGCTGAACCACGACGAGATCCCCGACACCGCCGAGGAGCTGCGCACGCGCAACGCGCGCATCGTGCAGCTGTGCGAGTGGGCGGAGTCTCTCCTCGACGACCGCACCGCGGCCCTCGCGAAGCCGATCGAGCTCGCCCGGCGTGCCCCCGAGATCGTCGCGGGAGTGCGGGCGGACGCCGCGCGGCTGCGGTCGCGGGTGCCGGTCGCACGGGAGACGCTCGAGCGCCTCGCCCCGCGCTACACCGACGACGCGCTCGCGCAGATCTCGTCGAACCCCGCGGAGGCGGAGCAGCTCCTCGGCTTCGCCGAGCACAGCGCGGGCATCTCCGAGCGCCGGCGCGAGGCGGGGCAGCGGGAGCAGGCGAACCTCGCCCTGGAGGCGGCGACCGAGTCGGTGCGCCGCGCCGCGACCCTGCTGGACGCGGTCGAGACGTACGAGATCGAGGCGCTGCGCGCCGAGTCGACGCTGGGCGCCGTCGTGGAGGACTCACGGGGCGACCTCGTGGCCGCGCGCGACGCGCCGCAGACCCCCGCCGTCACCGCTGCTGTCGTGGCGCTGCGCGAGGCGCTGGCATCCCTTTCCCCTGCCGGGGCGCGCAACGACCCGTTCGCGGAGCTCACGCGCCTGCGCGAGGCCAACGAGGGGCTGGATGCCGCGATCGCCGCCGCACGCGAGCGCGCCGCGAAGCCGATCCCGCAGAGCGAGCAGGTGCGGCACGCGATCGACGACGCCGACCGGCAGCTCGCGGTCGTGCGCGACGTCATCTCCGGACACCGCGGCTGGATCGGGGCGGACGCCCGCACGCGCCTCGCCGAGGCCGAGCGCATCCGCGCCGACCTCGACCGCCTGCTCGGCGCCGCCGCCGCGACCGGTGCCGCAGCGGTGCCCGAGGATCAGCGCGAGGAGGCGCTGGGGCTGGCCCGCCGCGTGGCGCACCTCGCGAGCGAGGCGCTCAAGCTCGCCCAGCGCGACATCGACGCGTCCCGCCCGCAGGGGGGGCCCGGCGGATGGGGCGACGGCGGATGGGGCGGCCGCGGGGGTCGCGGCGGAGGCGGAGGCGACCTCATGGGCGGCATCCTGGGCGGCCTCGTGATCGGCAGCATCCTGGACGGCATCTTCGACTGACGTGCCCCGTGCCGGCCGGGTCCGACCCGCAGCCGGCCGCGTGTCGGCCTGACCGTTCACCGTGACGCCGAGACAGGCCGTTGCGCGACACACGCGCATGCGTCTGTCGCGCAACGAGCTGTCTCACGGCGCGGCGAAGGGTCGGGGCCAGCCCGACCCCTGGCCGCGGGGCCTACGAGGCGAGCTCCTCGTCGGGCGGCGCAGCCGCCGTGAGCGAGATGACGCCGTAGTCCCAGCCGCGGCGGCGATAGACGACGCTCGGGTGGTCGGTGCGCGCGTCGATGAAGAGGAAGAAGTCGTGGCCGACGAGCTCCATGCGGTCCACCGCATCCTCGACCGTCATCCACTCCGGCTCGAACTGCTTCGTGCGGATGACGACGGGGGTGTACTCGTCCTCGCTCTCGTCGCTGTCGACCACGGGGATCTCGCCCGTCGCCACGCGCCGGATCGCTTCGAGCGATGCCGGCTGCACGTCGAGTCCGGCGATGCTGCCGCCGCCCTTGTCGAACCGGGCCCCGCGCGGATGGTTGCGGGCATCCACGCGCTTCTCCTTGGCGCGCCGCAACTGCCCGGCGAGCTTGTCGACGGCGACGTCGAGCGCTGCGAACTTGTCGGGATCGGATGCCTCGGCCCGAACGACGGGCCCCTTTCCGACGAGGGTGAGCTCGACCGTCTCGTCCTCGACGCGGCCCTTGTGGTAGGCGCGGTGGGTGACCTTCACGTCGAGACGCTGCGCGCGAGGAGCAAGGTGCTCGACGCGGGTCGCCTTCTCCTCGGCGACGGACCGGAACCGATCCGAGATCCCTACCCCCACGCCGATGATGTCGATTTCCATCGCTGCCCTCCTGTTCCGGTCCTCCCGGTCAGGGCGGACCATCGTTCGCCTTGTCCCCCCACCGTAGCCGGGGGCGCGCGAACTGTCACGCGCGACCTGCGATATGAGACATACGCAGCGCGGTGGCCGCCACCGTCGCCGCTCCCACCACGTGCGCACCGGCCGCGGAGAGGGCGCGAGCCGCCTCCCGCACGGTGGCTCCGGTGGTGACGACGTCGTCGGCGATCACGACGCGAAGCCCCCGCGCCGGCCTCGACCGCAGGCTTCCCTCGACGTTCGCGCCTCGCCCTGCGCGGCCGAGCATGCGCTGATCGACGGTGCTCCGCGCCGGGACCAGGAGCGGAAGCGGCACGAGGCCGGTGCGCCGCACGAGGAGCTCCGTCACGCGATATCCGCGTCGGCGCATCGCCGCGCGCGAGGTCGGCACCGGCACCACGAAGAGCCCCGACTCGCCCGCGGCGGCGGCCTGCAACGCCATACGCAACGCCGGCACGAGGTCGCGCGCGAGCGATGTGCTCCCCTGCTCCTTGAGCGCCCGCAGCGCCGCGGCGGCGACCCCGTCGTACGCCAGCCCGCTCCATACGGGCGTGCCGTCGTCGAGCACGCGGTGCAACGGAGCGGGCTCGAGCGCCACACGACACGCGGCGCACAGCACGCGGCCGGCTTCGCCGCATCCCGCGCAGTCCACGGGGAACGCGAGCGACAGCGCGTCGGCGAGGGCCTCCCGCACTGCCGCCGCGAGCCGGGCCGGGGTCGGTGCTTCGCCCGGGCGCCCGACCGGGCCCCCCGCCCGTGAGACAGCTCGTTGCGCGGGAAACGCACCCGCGTCTGCCGCGCAACGAGCTGTCTCAGCGCGATCGGCGCGGGCCGACCGGGCGGTCCCTGAACCTCGCGCCCCCGACATCCCTTCACCCTGCCCCATCGCCCCGCGGGCGGCCAGCCCCTCGCCGCGAGAAAGGCCGTTGCGCGGGAGACGCACGTGCGTCTGCCGCGCAACGAGCTGTCTCACCGGACGGCGGGCTCGCCGGACGAACACCCAGCAGACGGGGGCACACCGCAAGGGAACGCCCCGAGCCCGGCCGGCGCCGGCGAGCCCGGCCAGCCCGGCCAGCCCGGCCGGGCGACGCTACTGCGGGGCGCCCTGCTGGGTGGCGAGCACCAGGATGCCGGCGGCGCTCTTCTGCCAGCGGGCACCCGTCTTCAGGTACATCGTGCCGTCGGAGGCGAGCACGCGCACCGACGACAGCTGGCTGCCGCCGGCGATCGTCACGACATCCGCCTGCAGGGAGGTCGTGCTCGCGAGGCCACCGACCTGCTGGGCGATGATGCGCGACTCGCCGTCGACCGAGACGACGATGCCCACGGTGGCCTCGTCGAGCCACGAGACGCTCACCCCGGGTCCGGGAAGGGTGGCCAGGCGCATCCACGGGCCGAGGCGCAGCGGCACGCCCTTGTCGCGCACGACACCGGCCACCCACGCCTCGCTGCCGGATCCGATGTCGACGAGCGCGACGATGCGCGCGCCGTCGCGCGACAGCTCCATCGCCCGGATGCGGGATGCTCCGCCCCACGCGTCGGCGACGTCCACCGCCGTCTCGTCGGCGGCGTGCGCGACGAGCGCCGTCGGGTGCGCGCCGGGAACGCTCCACACATAGCCGAACCCGTCCACCGACGGCGCGATGAGCCCCGCCCGCGCGTCGACCGTGTCGAAGCTCTGGTCGTCGCGCAGCCGCACGACGTCTCCCGACGGCAGCTGGAGCGCCGCGAAGTCCTGGTCGGGGCTCAGCTCGATCGCCGTCGCGTCCGCCAGTGCGGGGTTGTCGCTCAGGCCCTCGGTGAGACCGGCGATCGGCTGCAGCTCGTCGCTTGCGAGGAACCCGAACCCGTCCT
>JASGDZ010000040.1:0-3854 GCA_047606835.1 Microbacterium sp.
ACCACGGATTCCCGGCAATCCGAGATCTTGACAGAATTTGTCCTGACCCGACTCGATCGGGAACATCTCAACGAGAGCGGAGAACGTGATGGCGGAATCAGCAGTGGCGACCCCGGACGACGTGAACGCCTTTGCGCGAACCTACTACGGCATGCTGGGATCCGGCGTCTACGCGACGCCCGTGCCCCTGGACCCTGTGGACACCGCGCTTCTGCTCATAGACATCCAGGAGTGCATCACGAAGGACGCCTTCTTGAAGACCTTCGAGGCCGTGGGCATGGATCCCGAGCCGCTGATGCGCGTCCTGGACCAGATCGAGGAGGATGTGCGCGCGACGACGGCGAACATCGCGAAGATCCTGCGCATGTGTCGCGCCACCGGCATCCGTCCGATCCATGTCCGCATCCAATCGTTCCTCCCCGACGCGGCCGACACGGGAGCCCTGCACCGCTCCGCGGGAATGTTCTACCCGCCCGGCTCGAAAGACTCGGAGATCCTCCCCGAGGTCGCACCGGCGGAGGGAGAGATCGTCCTCAACAAGACGTGCTCCGGGATCCATGTGGGAACCCAGATCGACAGGGTTCTGCGCAACCTCGGCATCTCCAAGGTGATCGTCACGGGGTTCTACACGGACCAGTGCATCAGCACGTCCGTCCGCGACCTGTCAGATCTCGGCTATGCAGTCGATCTCGTCGAGGACGCGGTGGGCGCGCTCAGCCCCGAGCGCCAGGCCTACGCGTTGCAGTCGATCTCAAAGATCTACGCGAACGCCGAGAACACAGCGACTCTGCTCGAACGCCTGTCGCAACTGCCCAGCCGAGTGGAGTGAGCCTCATCGCACCCTTGGAGTTCGAGCCCTCGAAGGCCGCCTGTGAAACTGCCCGCACCGCCCGCCGGCACCTTCATCAGCACCCCGAGCTGAGCTTCGAGGAGCACGAGACATCCCGCTACCTCATCGATCAGCTCCAGCGGATCGGGCTGCCTCACCGTAGCGGAGTCGCCGGCACCGGGGTCATCGCTCACGTCTCGACAGGCAGGCCCGGGCCGGTGACGGCGTTCCGCGCCGACATGGACGCTCTGCCCATCACCGAGGCGACGGGCCTGCCCTTCCAATCCGCGAACCACGGGGCGATGCACGCCTGTGGCCACGACATGCACTCCGGCATCCTACTCGGCCTCGCGCAACAGCTCACCCACGACACCTCGCGGCTGTGCGGAACGCTCGTATTCGTCTTCCAACCGGGAGAAGAAGCGAACGGCGGAGCGCAACGAGTGATCGACGACGGCGGCCTCAGCCGTCCCGATGTGGAACAGATCTTCGCGCTTCACGTCGTTCCACAACTGCCGACAGGGTACATCGCCGTGCGCAGTGGTCCTATGACGGCCACGGATGACGAGTTCCGCATCACGATCACCGGCGCGGACGCGCACAGTTCCGAGCCGGAGTCCGGCGTCAACGCTCTCACGGTGGCCGCCCACGTCGTCGTCGCACTGGAGGGCCTGGTTGCGACGATGAGCCCGTTCAGCGTCGCAACCGTCACCCCCGCCTCGCTGCACGTCGGTGAAGCCATCAATGTGATTCCCGATGTCGCCGAACTCAGCGGCATGATCCGATGCGTCGACACCGCGGACAAACTCGTCCTCCGCGATCGTCTGCGGGCGACGGCGCAAGGAGTGGCGAGCGCGCTTCGGGCGACCGCGGAGGTGCGGATAACGGAGGGATTTCCTCCGGTTGTCAACGACGCGCGTCTCGTCGACACCGTCATGCGCGCCGGCGAGCGTGCGTTGGCGTCTCGCGAGCACGTCGTCGCCCTCGAGCGGCCCCACCTCGGCTCGGAGGACTTCGCCTACTACCAGCACGCCATCCCGGGCGCGATGTTCATGCTGGGCTGCGGCGGACCCAACGGAGGCCGCGCAGGCTTGCACACCGCCGAGTTCGCACCAGACGAAGAAGCTCTCATCGTCGGGATCCGGGTCCTGTCTGCCATCGCGCACACCACCAACGCGAGCGATCTGCGCGTGCCCGATTGCAAACCCCGGCCGCCAAAAGCGTAGAAATTCCGGTAGAATATCTCCTACTAAGAACAAATTTCGGTTTAGTGCCATTGATTGGAGGTTTCCATGTCCATGACCGCCCACGAGGCGACGTCCATCATCGGTGAGCCGGAGTCCGTCGAGGATCGCACGAAGACCGTCGAGGCGTCGCCTGAGTGGCTGCGCCTTAAGGAGGCCGCGACGGCTCTGCGGGACCTGCAGGCGCAGGACGGCTCGGTGCCGCAGGCCGACGACCACGCACAGGCGCGCGACCTCGTCGAGGCGATCGTCGCGTCGATCCGCGAGCTGACGCCGCGGTTCCCGCACGACTGCGCCTACCTCGAGGCATCCGTGCGCGACTTCGAGCGCTGGGCCGGCACCGGCTTCGGCGTGCCCGACTTCTTCGACTCGCTCGTGGCCTTCCAGCCGCAGCAGCAGCGCGTCGACGGCATCCGTCATCTCGTCGTCTTCCCGATGTACACGCAGAACGGGTCGCGCGAGCGCCACGTGGAGGCGCTCATCGTCGAGGCGATCTGGCCCGAGTTCATCGCACAGCTGGAGACGGAGTACACGAACCGGCTGTTCGTCTCGCTGCGGCTCGTCGACTTCACTCCGGGCTACGACACGAACTCGGCGGTGCTGTTCCCCGAGACCGTGGCGATGCGTGAAGTCCCGACGTTCACGTGGGGCGCGATCTTCCAAGACCGCGAGGCGGCGCGCTACCGGCGCGTCGTGCGCGCGGCATCCGAGATCACGAAGCTCTCTCTGCCCGCCGGCGCCGCCCGCCTGCTCGACGACCAGGCGCTCGCCGAGAAGACGTTCGTGATGTGGGACCTCATCCACGACCGCACGCACATGCGCGGCGACCTGCCGTTCGACCCGTTCATGATCAAGCAGCGGATGCCGTACTTCCTCTACTCGCTGGAGGAGCTGCGCTGCGACCTGACGGCGTTCCGCGAGTGCGTGGCGATCGTGGCCCGGCTCTCGGGGCAGGCGTCGCTGTCCGCCGCCGAGCAGGAGACGCTCGAGCACGCGAAGCTCGTGCAGTACGCGGTGCTCTTCGACCGCATCTTCCGTTTCGCGATCACCGGGTCGCGCGTGCGCAACTACGACGGGCTCGGCGGCCAGCTGCTGTTCGCGTGGCTGCACCAGCGCGGCGTGCTGCACTGGACCGACACCGCCCTCGCCTTCGAATGGGCGGACGTGCCTGCGGCGGTCGTCGCGCTCGGCGACACGATCGACGAGCTGTACTGGCGCTCGATCGACCGCCCGAAGGTCGCGCACTGGCTCGCCGCGTACGACCTCGTGCGGTCTGTGCTGACCCCGCACCCGGCGTCGCGGTGGGCGCGCGGGCTGCCGGACGACGTGTTGGCCGGTCCGCCGAAGGGATACACGGACGCGGTGCTCGACGACGAGTTCCCGCTGTCGATGTTCTACGAGGCGCTGGAGCGGAAGATGCGCCCGGTGATCGAGTCGACCGTCGGCATCCGAGGGTCGGATGCGTGAGCGCCCGCGCGCCGAGTCCACCCGTTGCTCGCCGAGCCCATACGTTGCTCGCCGAGTCCACCCGTTGCTCGCCGAGTCCACCCGTCCGGCGCGACCCCGAGGCGTCGCCCGCGGCCGAGTCCATACATCCCTCGCCGAATCCATCCATCGGGCGCACTTCTGAGGATGGTTTCGGGCGGGGATGGATGGATTCGGCGAACCGGGGTAGGAGTGACGAGGCGGCGCGGATGACGAGCGAGGCGCGGGTGACGAGCGAGGCACGGATGACGACGGCACCAGGGATCACGGAGGCACGATGAGCGGCGTAGCCGGCC
>JASGDZ010000041.1:0-15659 GCA_047606835.1 Microbacterium sp.
CGATGTCGTCGAAGGAGTACGTCCTGCGCGCCCGCTTGGAGCGGCCGATCTCAATTTCCATGCTCACCCGCCCAGCCTACCGTCCGCCTTCGGCCGCCGACACGATGCGCAGGGTCACGGGACCGTACGTCTCGGGTGCGAGCCCGTCGTCGATGGGCACGCAGACCTCGACATCCCCCTGCGCCTCGCCGACGAACAGCGCCGGGTCGTTGGAGTCGGCGAAGCCGATGGTGGGGATGCCCCGGGCACCGGCGGCGCCCGCCCAGCCGTGGTCGGCGACGACGAGCCCCGGCTCGAGGCCGCGCGCGGCGAGGGCGTCGAGAAGGAGCTCCATGTAGAGCGGCGAGTGCGTGTGGAGCAGGCGGCCGTCGTCGCTGCGGAGGTGGACGCCCGACGGCTCCTGGTGCACCTCGCCGCCCTCCGGTCCGTCCACGACGAGGCGCTCCCCGCCGAGGTCGGACAGGCCGAGGAGGCGGATGCCGCGTCCGGCCGCGTACCGCGCGACCGACACGTGCACGTCGAAGACGCCGTGCGGGTGCCCCGTCGCCACGAGGATGGCGTCTCCCGCGTCGATGCTCCGGCCGAGACGACGGCCGAACGCGGTCAGCCGCTCGGCGGTCAGCTCGGGGTCGATGCGGTCCTGGCCGCGCTCGAAGGCCGGGTCGACGCTGATCCCGGCGCGCTCGTTCATGAGCGTGAGCAACGCCGCCTCATCCCATTCCGGATCGATGTCGAGACCGAACATGTAGTACGGATCGCGGGCGGCGAGGCCGCGCAGGTTGCCGATGTTGCTCGAGCGGTCCGTCGCGATCGCCCCCGCGAGCCCCGTGCGCTCGAGATGCTCCCGGAGCCCGGCGTCGTCGATCCCGGTGATCTCGCTCATCGTCTCTCCTCGCGGTCGGCGGTCTCTTCGACCGTATCGGACGCCGTGTCCCGGCGCGGCGCCTCGTCCGCCGGCGTGGAGTGCAGAATCCGTCGCCCGCCGGCATCCGGAGCGACGGATTCTGCGCTCTGCCCGGGGTTGGCGCGGCGCACTCCGGTCCCGATGCGCCGGGCGAGGCGAGGCCGCGTGTCGAGAACCCGGCTCAGCGGCGGTAGTTCGGCGCCTCGACGACGATCTGCACGTCGTGCGGGTGCGACTCCTTGAGGCCCGCGGGGGTGATGCGGACGAACCGGCCCTTGGCCTTCAGCTCCTCGACGGTGTGCGCTCCGACGTAGAACATCGACTGCCGGAGGCCTCCGATGAGCTGGTAGACGACGGCCGAGACGGGGCCGCGGTACGCGACCTGCCCCTCGATGCCCTCGGGGATGAGCTTGTCGTCGCTCGGCACGTCGGCCTGGAAGTAGCGGTCCTTCGAGTAGGAGGTCTGCTTGCCCCTCGTCTGCATCGCGCCGAGGGATCCCATGCCGCGGTACAGCTTGAACTGCTTGCCGCCCTGGAACACGATCTCGCCGGGCGACTCGTCGGTGCCCGCCAGCAGCGACCCGATCATGACGGTGTCGGCGCCGGCGACGAGCGCCTTGGCGATGTCGCCCGAGTACTGCAGTCCGCCGTCGGCGATCACCGGCACGCCCGCCTCGCGGGCGGCGAGGGATGCCTCGTAGATCGCGGTGACCTGGGGCACGCCGACCCCCGCGACGATGCGCGTGGTGCAGATCGAGCCGGGGCCCACGCCGACCTTGACGGCATCCACTCCCGCGTCGATGAGCGCCTGCGCGCCCGCGCGCGTGGCGACGTTGCCGCCGACGACGTCGATGTGTGCGAAGGAGGGGTCGGCCTTGAGCCGCTTCACGATGTCGATGACGCCGGCCGACTGCCCGTTGGCCGTGTCGACGACGAGCACGTCGACGCCCGCGTCGCGCAGGGCCTCGGCGCGCTGCCACGCGTCGCCGAAGAAGCCGATCGCCGCTCCCACGCGCAGGCGCCCGTGATCGTCCTTCGTCGCGAGCGGGTACTTCTCGCTCTTGTCGAAGTCCTTGATCGTGATGAGGCCCGCGAGCCGGCCGTCGTCGTCGATGAGCGGCAGCTTCTCGACGCGGTGCCGCGCGAACAGCGCGATGACCTCGTTCGCGCCGATGCCGACGTGTCCGGTGACGAGCCCGTCGGAGGTCATCACGTCGCGCACCTTCGTGGACTGGCGCTCGAAGCCCGACACGAAGCGCATGTCGCGGTTGGTGATGATGCCGAGCAGCCGGCCGTCGTCGTCGACCACCGGCAGCCCCGAGATGCGGTACTGCGCGCACAGCGCGTCGACCTCGTCGATCGTGGCGTCGGGCGTCGTCGTGATGGGGTCGGTGATCATGCCCGACTCGCTGCGCTTGACGCGGTCGACCATCGCCGCCTGGTCCTCGATGGAGAGGTTGCGGTGCACGATGCCGATGCCGCCCTCACGGGCGATCGCGATCGCCATGCGCGCCTCGGTGACGGTGTCCATCGCGCTCGACAGCAGCGGCGTCGCGACCGTGATGCGCCTCGTCACGCGTGAGGAGGTGTCGGCTTCGCTCGGGATGACGTCGGTGTGCCCCGGCAGGAGGAGCACGTCGTCGTAGGTGAGTCCGACGAGGCCGAAGGGGTCGCTGTTCTCCATGGGCTTCTCCTGCGCCGTCGTGGATCGCAGACAGGGCGCGTGTTTCGTTGTGGACGACGGCGGTCGACGGGCGGGTGGCGCTGCGCATCCCATTCTAAGCGGGCGACTGCGCGCACGGGACGCGCCGGGCGAGCCGGACGTCACGCCCGGTTGCGATCGGATCACGTGTCTGCCCGGCACCGTGTGCGAAACAGCGGCGACACATTACAGTCTTAGCATCGCCATCACAGCCCGATGCGACCCGAGCCATCGGCGTCCGCGGTACCGAACGGGGAGGTCCTGTGGTCTTGCGACTGCCAGCGCGTCGGCGAGACGCCCGCGACACCGCGGGCGTTCGTCGTCGCACGCCGGAAGCCCCCGCACGAAGGGTCAGGCCCTGGTGAGAAGCACGCTGCGGCGACGCTTGAGCGTCCGATCGATCGCGGGGATGGCGCTCGTCGCCTTCGTGGCGCTCGTCTCGCTGCTGGGCGCACAGCCCGCGCTCGCCGCCGACGGCGCGATCGCCGCGGCCGTCGCCGTCGACAGCTGCACGCCGACCGATACCGAAGGATGCATCCAGGGAACGATCCGCACGAGTGCAGGCGATCCGGCGACGGGCGTCGAGATCACTCTCGACGGACCCGGCGCCAGCGGCCTGACCGCTCAGACCGACGACTCCGGCAAGTGGGCCTTCACCGTCGTCGAGGCCGGCTCGTACACCATCACCCTCAACACCGAGTCGCTTCCCGACGGCCAGTTCCTGGTCGGCGAAGCGACACGCACCGTCTCCGCGGGCCCGCACAACAACATCGCACAGGCCTTCCGGCTGACCGACACCGAGGGCGGCGACGTGGAGACCGCATCGGCGTTCTCATGGTCGAGGTTCTTCCAACAGCTGGCGTCCGGCATCCGCCTCGGGCTGCTGATCGCGCTCGCGTCGATCGGCCTCTCGCTCGTGTTCGGCACGACCGGACTGTCGAACTTCGCGCAGGGCGAGCAGGTGACCCTCGGCGGACTCGTCGCGTTCGTGTTCACGAGCCAGTTCGGCCTGAACCTGTGGGTCGCCGGGCTGCTGTCGGTCCTCGTCTGCGCGGCGACGGGCTGGTTGCAGGATGCCACGATCTGGAAGCCGCTGCGGCGCAGACGCCTCAGCCTCACCCAGTTGATGATCGTCTCGATCGGACTGTCGATCGCCCTGGCCTACCTGTTCCAGACGGTCTTCGGCTCGAGCACCCTGCGCATCGACAAGGCGTCGCCCGACAGCGTGATCATCTGGGGAGTGCGCCTGACGAGTCAGTCGTATGTCGCGATGGGCATCGCGATCGTGGTGCTCGTGGGCGTCGGGCTCGCGCTCATCTACACGCGGATCGGGCGCGCGACGCGCGCCATCTCGGACAACCCCGCTCTCGCATCGGCGTCGGGGATCGACGTCGACCGCGTCATCCGGATCGTCTGGACCGTCTCCGCCGGCCTCGCGGGGCTCGCGGGCGTGCTGCTCGGCCTCGTGCTCAACGGCATCTCCGCGTTCACGGGCGCGCAGATACTGCTGCTGATCTTCGCGGCCGTCACCCTCGGGGGCCTCGGCACGGCGTTCGGCGCGCTGGCGGGCTCCATGGTGATCGGCGTCGTGGTCGAGCTCAGCAACATCTGGCTGCCGGGCGCATTCAAGTACGCGACAGCTCTGCTGCTGCTGATCATCATCCTGCTGGTCCGCCCGCAGGGCATCTTCGGTCGCCGCGAGCGAGTGGGCTAGGGAGGCAGCACCGTGGACTTCTGGATCGCTCTTCCTGAGCTGATGCTCGCGACGGCGCTGGCGCCCGCGACCGCGGCGTACGTCATGGCCGCCGTGGGGCTCAACATCCACTTCGGCTACACCGGGCTGATGAACATGGGCCAGGCGGGCTTCATGCTCATCGGCGCGTACGGCTTCGCGATCTCGGCGATGTCGGGACTGGGGTTCTGGCCGAGCCTGCTCATCTCGATGGCGGCGTGCACGGCGTTCGCGCTGGTGCTCGGCATCCCGACGCTGCGCCTGCGCGGCGACTATCTGGCCATCGTGACGATCTCGGCGGCCGAGATCATCCGCATGGTCGGCCGGGCCAGCCTGCTCAAGGACTTCACCGGCGGCGCCAACGGCATTCCCGGCGGCCAGTACCGACCCGCGTTCAGCGACCTCTCCTTCCTCCCGGACGGGAAGACCACGATCCTCTGGCTCACCTACGAGAACACCGGCGTGAACGACTGGTGGACACGGCTGGTCGCGTGGAGCGTCGTCGCCATCCTGATGTTGTTCGCCTGGCTGGCGATGCGCAGCCCGTGGGGTCGCGTGCTCAAAGGCATCCGCGAAGACGAGGATGCGATGCGCAGTCTCGGCAAGAACGCCTTCTCGTACAAGATGCAGGCGCTCGTCATCGGCGGCATGATGGGCGGCCTCGGCGGCGTCTTCATGACGCTGCCGGGTTCGGTGCAGCCCGACGGCCTGGGCAGGCCCGTCACGTTCTGGGTGTGGACGATCGTCCTCCTCGGCGGAGCGGCCACCATCTTCGGGCCGCTCCTCGGCTCCGTCATCTTCTTCGTCGCCCGCCTGTTCATCGTGCTCGTGACCGGTGAGTTCGTTCCGACGTCGATCCTCAACGAGCAGCAGACCGAGAACTTCGCGTGGATGCTGGTCGGCATCGCGCTGATGCTCATCGTGATCTTCAGGCCCCAGGGAATCCTCGGCAACAAGAAGGAGCTCTCCTTCAATGTCTAAGACGCTCATTCCCGGCTACCCCTACGACAGGACCGAGCTGCGTCGACAGCTCGGGGTCGTCGATCGCGCACCCGGCTCGGCCAAGCCCGACCCGATCCTCGTGGTCGACAACATCGTGCGCCGGTTCGGCGGGCTCACCGCGGTCGACGTCGACCACCTCGAAGTGCAGCGCGGCGCGATCACGGCCCTGATCGGCCCCAACGGCGCCGGCAAGACCACCTTCTTCAACCTCATCACCGGCTTCGACAAGCCGTCGTCGGCTCCTGGCCTGCTGCGCCGCAGCGCGGAGGGCACAGCCAACTGGGTGTTCGACGGTCGACCGATGGCGAACACCGGCGCGTATCGCGTCGCCCGTTCGGGCATGGTGCGCACCTTCCAGCTCACCAAGGCGCTCAGCCGCATGACCGTGCTGCAGAACATGCTCGTCGGCGCGAAGGACCAACGCGGCGAGAACCTCTTCGTAGGCCTGTTCAGCCCGCTCTGGTCGCAGCGCGAGAAGGAGAACACCGAGAAGGCGCTGTCGCTGCTGGAGCGGTTCAAGCTGTACGACAAGCGCGACGACCTGGCCGGCGAGCTCTCCGGCGGCCAGCGCAAGCTCCTCGAGATGGCGCGCGCGCTGATGTCCGACCCGCTGATGATCATGCTCGACGAGCCGATGGCAGGGGTGAACCCCGCCCTGACCCAGTCGCTGCTCGATCACATCATCGCGCTGAGAGACGAGGGCACGACCGTGCTCTTCGTGGAGCACGACATGCACATGGTGCGCCACATCTCCGACTGGGTCGTCGTCATGGCGCAGGGCTCGATCATCGCGGAGGGCCTGCCGCAGACGGTCATGCAGGATCAATCCGTCATCGACGCCTATCTGGGCGCTCACCACGACACCGACCTCGGCGACGACTCGGTCCTGGACACCGACTTCATCGAGACCATCGAGGCCGCGGTCGAGGCCGAGGCCGGGGGCGGGGCCGGGGCCGGGGGCGGGGGCGGGGCCGACGAATCCGCGCGAGGAGCGACACCATGAGCGATCAGACCCCCTCCGCAGCGGAGGGACGCGCCGGCGAGCCGCTCATCAAGGCCGACGACATCGTCGCCGGCTACCTCCCCGGCGTCAACATCCTCAACGGCTGCACGCTCGTCGCCTATCCCGGTGAGCTGATCGGGATCATCGGTCCGAACGGAGCGGGCAAGTCCACGCTGCTGAAGGCGCTGTTCGGCCTGGTGAACGTCCGCTCCGGAACCGTGACGCTCGGCGGCGAGGACATCACGAACCACCGCGCCGACCGGCTCGTCCGCACGGGAGTCGGCTTCGTGCCGCAGACGAACAACGTCTTTCCCAGCCTGTCGATCGAGGAGAACCTGCAGATGGGCATGTACCTGCGCCCGAAGCAGTTCGCCGAGCGGCTGGAGACGATCTGGGCGCTGTTCCCCGTGCTGCGCGACCGCCGCCGGCAGCGGGCGGGATCGCTCTCCGGCGGCGAGCGCCAGTCGGTCGCGATGGCGCGCGCGCTGATGATGGACCCCAAGGTGCTCCTGCTGGACGAGCCCAGCGCGGGCCTTTCCCCCGTGCGACAGGACGAGACGTTCATCCGCACCCGTGAGATCAACAAGACGGGCGTCACGATCATCATGGTCGAGCAGAACGCCCGTCGGTGCCTGCAGATCTGCGACCGGGGATACGTGCTCGACCAGGGCCGCAACGCCTACGAGGGCAAGGGCCGCGAGCTCGCCAAGGACCCCAAGGTCATCAGCCTGTACCTCGGCACGCTCGCCGACGACGCGGCCTGATGTCGGGAACGGCGTCAGATGACATCAGGTGTCACGTTGGGAAGCGCCGCTGAGGTGATCCGCCCGGGTCTTGCCGTGACACTTTCCTGGCTCGCGTGCGAGGACCGGGCCCTCTACCAACGACTCAGCGTTGTGGCCGACTCGGTCAGTTCCTTGTCAGCAGGTGGTGCCACCGTCCAGCCTTCCCGCGTGAGGATATCTGCCGCCTCCTGCTGAAGGTCGCGCACGACGGTTCGCAACTGGATGCGGCGCCACCGCTCGCGGCCTGCCTGCACGATCTTGTCCCAGCCGGGAACGGCGTCCACGCCGCACTCCTCGATGACGAACTGGATCAGGTCTTCGATGCACGGGCGAAAACGCTCGCCGCCGATCGGGAAGTGCAGGCGGGAGAGCATGTGTGGTGACTCAACCGACTTGGGCCGGTGCGCCTGCGCCATGCTCAGCAGATGCGTCAGAGCTCCGCGCTCCGCGTGGAACTGCCAGTGCGCCACCGGAGCCGACTGCATATCGGCCCGATAGTCCATCCGGAAGAGAGGCTGGCGATCGAGCACCGAGTACGCGGCGCAGTCGGTGCGGACGTTCTTGAGAAACGTTCCGGTCCAGTCCATATCGAGGTAGAGCACGATGCTCAGTTCGGCGAGCTTCGCGCCGTTCACGAAGAGCGGCACACGCGCCGCCGAGCCGTCCGGGTTCGAGGGCTGGACGATGAACGTGCTCTTGCCCTCAACCCCCTGGACATCCACGCTCGGCGCTTGCGGCAGCGTAGCCGCCAGCGTCTCGCCGAGCTCGCGTGCGAAATCTGACGCCTTACCGGCGAGATCGTCAGTCACTACGCGGCGACGAAGGCCGGCTCACCGAGGAGGAAGGCGATGGCATCAAGCCGTTCCAGCGCATACCACTCGTCACCCGCAAGAGCGCCAAGCGCGGCATCCGTGCGGAGCGACGCCTCGTCGCGCCCCAGAGCGCGCAGCAACTCTTCGCGCTCGGCGGCAAGCGCCTCGCGCGTCGTCGTGCGGATCTCACCCATGGTCACTCCTTCCCCTTGCTCAGAGTAAACCACCGCCCTCCGACACCGGCAGATAGGCGAGACGGCGGTGCGCCCAGTCAGCAACGGCATCCGTTCGGCTGGGCGGACGTCGAACAGTCCGTAGCTGCCGTCGGTGAACTGCGCGAGCAGGTCGGGGATGTGCCAGTGCCCCGCCAGAGGGGACCCGTGTCCGAACGCGACCGCCAACGGCTGGGCCCAGAGACGCTCGACCTGGGCGCCGTAGTCCAGCCACAGCACCTCCCAGCGCTCCTCCTGAGATTCGCACCACACGTGGCTGCGAGTCCGCTGCCAGAAATACATCGCACTGGTGAAGCGGTGCCGGACGCCCTTGGAGATGCGCACCAGCATCGGGTCGATCGCCGCCCAGTCCCGCTCACCCAGTTCTCGCCGGGCGACTGCGTACGCCTGGCGGTCCAGTGAATCGCTGACGGCTCGTTCATCGGTGCGCGGCACCCGATGGACCTCGGTGTAGGGCGAGCGACGCCGTGCGGCTATCCGCTTCGCGACATCGACTGGCTGCACCCTGCATCTCCTCCGCATCTGTCACGATCGTGCGGCACGTTCGCTCGGGTGGTCGTGCGTGCGTCGGCGTTTCGTTGCATTCGGTGCAGTGGGAAAACTCGCTAGTGCAACGAAAGGCCCGGAAATGCAACGGGAACGCATTCCCGGCACCTGACCGCGCACGCTCGCCGACGACGCGGCCCTACCACGCGCGGCCCGACCGCGCACGCGACACAGCAGAAGGGGCGGATGCCGCAACATCCGCCCCTTCTGGTCGACCCGAGGATCAGGGCGCCTCGGTGACGTCCATCTCCACGGAGGAGTTCCAGACCGGCCGGTTGTCGCCGTCGTACTTGTAGACGCTGATCTGCGCCGACGACGGATCGTTCTGGCTGTTGAACGGACCGATCGCCGACTTGGCGACGTAGTGGATGTCCTTGCCGTCCTCCAGGAGCGCGAGGCATGCGGCGAAGTCGTCGCAGTCCTCTCCGCCGTTCGCACCCGACACGGCGGCCAGGTTCGCCTGGATCGTCGCGGCGTCGGTCCCGCCGCCCTTCTGCGCGGCGAGCGCCGCGAGGGTGATGGCGTCGTAGGACTCCAGCGAGTACGAGAAGTCGGTCAGATCTTCACCGTTGGCCTCCTTGTAGGAGTCGTTGAGGCGGGTGCGCAGGTCCTCGTCCGGGTAGTAGCCGGGGATGGTGCCCTGCGCGCCCTCGAGGGTGCCCGCCTCGAAGTCCTCGCTGTAGTCGGCGGTGTTGCCGTCGGAGAAGTACAGCTTCGACATGTCCCAGCCCTGCGCCTGAAGCTCGGGCACGATCTTCTTCGTCTCGTCGAACGCGAGCACGACGATCGCGTCGGGGTTCGAGTCGATCGCCGCCGTCACCTCGGAGGAGAAGGTCTCCTGACCGGGGGCGAACTCGGTGCCCTCGCCGTTGGCGCCGTAGGTGACGGTGCCGCCGCCGTCGACCACGGTCTGCTCGATCTGGTCGCGCAGGCCGATGCCGTAGGCGTCCTCGAAGACGATGAACGCGATGTTCAGGTTGCCGTCGCTGAGGATGAGGTTGCCGAGCGCCGGACCCTGCACACGGTCGGGCGGAGCCGTGCGGAAGAAGTAGCTCGAGTAGCCCGACAGGGCGTCGGCGGTGTTCGCCGGCGAGATCTGCACGCGGCACGCCTCCATCATCGAGTCGATGAAGTTCAGCGTCACCGTCGAGGACTCGGCGCCGAGCACCACCTGCGCGTCGGAGGCGACGACCTCTGCGGCGGAGCTCGTGGAGACGGACAGGTCGGCCGCGCCGCCGGAGTCGGTGACGGGGTCGACGACGACCGGCTGGTCCAAGACGCCGCCGGCGGCGTTGATGTCCTCGACGGCAAGGTTCGAGCCGGCCACGGCGGGCGGGTTCAGATACGCGAGGTTGCCGGTCTGGGGCAGGATCGTGGCGATCTGCAGCGGGTCGGTGCTCGGGTCGCCCGCGGTGCACGCCGCGGCCGGGTCGACCTTCGTGGACTCCGAGGGCGTGGCCGAGCTCGAGCCGGACGATGAACCGCTGGCACATCCGACGAGGACGAGCGCGCTGATTCCGACCGTGGCGATGCCGCCGACGATCTTCGCGCGCGAACGTGTGAGGACGCTCATGCTGCTCCTTGCTGTGATTGAAACATGAGATCGGCTCAGGCGCCGATATCCGGATTTGACTAACCTAACCGGCGGTCGGCGCCGTGATTGTTGCCTTTCGTTAACTGTGGGTAACGGAACCCAATCGTTACCAAACAGCGGGCGCCTCACACGAGCCCCGGCGACTCCGACACCCCGCGCGAGCGCCGCGCATGCGCGAACTGGTCGACCGTGAGCACGATCAGGGCCACCCACACGAGCCCGAACCCGATCCAGCGTTCGAGCGTCATGTTCTCGTGCAACACCCACACGCCGATGACGAACTGCATGATCGGCGTGAGGAACTGCAGGAGCCCGATCACGCTCAGCGGGGCGCGGCGCGCGGCCGCGGCGAACAGCAGCAGCGGCACCGCGGTGACCACCCCGGCGAGGCCGAGCAGCACCGCGTGCCACGCGCCGAAGGAGCCGAGTGTGATGCCCTCCGTGACGCCCACCCACACCAGCACCCCCGCCGCGAGCGGGGAGAGCCACGCCGATTCCAGCGTGAGCCCGCTGACCGGGTCGACGGCCGGCCCGATGCGGTTCTTGACGAGGCCGTAGAGGCCGAACGAAAGCGCCAGCGTCAGCGCGACCGCGGGGAAGGCGCCGTAGCCGACCACGGTCACGACGACCGCCGCGAAAGCGATGCCCACCGCGACCCACTGCGCGACGCGCAGCCGCTCGCGCAGCACGACGACGGCCAGCAGCACCGTCACGACGGGGTTGATGAAGTAGCCGAGGCTCGCCTCGATCACGTGCCCGGTGAGTGTGGCGACGAGGTAGACGGTCCAGTTGACGAAGATCAGCGCACCCGCGAGCGCCGTCAGCGCGACCAGCCGCGGCCGGCGCACGATCGCCGTGAGCACCCGCCAGGTGCGGGTCGCGGTGATGAGCAGTGCGCAGAAGGCCAGCGAGAGCAGCACGCGCCACGACACGATCTCCCACGCACCGCTCGGCGCCAGGGCGATGAAGTAGAGCGGGAAGACACCCCACAGCACGTACGCGGCGAACCCGAAGAGCGCCCCCGCCGCCGTGCCGGCGCGGGGTGCGCAGGGCGTGCCGGCCAGGGTCGCGCGGGCCGTGTCGGGGGTCATCGGTTCAGCCTAGGCTCACGTGAAGCCGCCGAGGCAGCAGGGAGGGCCCGGATGCCGAGGCATCCGGGCCCTCCCTGTGAAGCGTGTGCGTCTCAGCGGACGACGACCGCCAGCACGTCGCGAGCGGACAGCACGAGGTACTCGTCGGCGCCGAACTTGACCTCGGTGCCGCCGTACTTGCTGTACAGCACGCGGTCGCCGACGGCGACGTCGAGCGGGACGCGGTTGCCGTTGTCGTCGATGCGACCCGGGCCCACCGCGACGACCTCGCCCTCCTGTGGCTTCTCCTTCGCGGTGTCGGGGATGACGAGGCCACTGGACGTGGTCTGCTCGGCCTCGACCTGCTTGATGACGATACGGTCCTCGAGCGGCTTGATGGAAACCGACACGGTCTACCTCTTTCTTGGAACTGCTTGACGTTCAAGACTCGTTAGCACTCACCTGTCGAGAGTGCTTACGCAAGTCTAGAGTCAAGTTGGCACTCACGCAACGCGAGTGCCAACTCGGCCGCGGGCCGCGGCGCGTAGGCTGACGCGGTGGACATCGCCGAGCTCACCGCGCTGCTGACGCCGGAGGGCATGCGGCTGCTCGACGAGCTGCCCCCGGTGGCGTCGACGACCGACGTCGCGCGCACCGTCTCGCGCCTGCGGGCGGCCGGCCACTCCCCCGACCTCGTCTCCGCCGTGGTCGGTCAGGCGCGGCTGCGCGTGCGGGCGCGCGCCAAGTTCGGCGCGTTCGCCGACCGGCTGCTGTTCACGCCCGCGGGGCTCGAGCAGGCGACGCGGATGCCGGTGGCCGCCGTGCACGCGGGCCGGTTCCGCGCGGCGGGCGTGGAACGGGTCGTCGACCTCGGCTGCGGCATCGGCGGCGACGCGCTCGCCTTCGCGGGCGCCGGCATGCGGGTGCTCGCGGTCGACGCCGACGAGGTCACCGCGGCGCTGGCCGCGTACAACCTGTCGCCGTTTCGCCCCGAGGTCGAGGTGCGGCACGCGACCGCCGAGTCGGTGACGCCGGAGCCCGGCGACGGCGTGTGGCTCGACCCCGCCCGCCGCACGGCGGGGCACACCGAGACATCGCGCGTGCGCGCGCACGACTACTCGCCGCCGCTGGACTGGGCGTTCGGCGTCGGGGCGTCGCATCCCACCGGCGTCAAGCTGGGCCCCGCGTTCGACCGCAGCGCGATCCCGGTCGAGGCGGAGGCGCAGTGGGTGAGCGCCGACGGCTCGGTCGTCGAGCTCGCACTGTGGTTCGGCGCGCTCGCGCGCCCCGGCGTCAAGCGCGCCGCCCTCGTGCTGCGCGACGGCGCGGCGCACGAGCTGATCGGCGAGGCGGATGCCGAGGACGCGCCCGTGCGCGCGCTCGGCGCGTTCGTGCACGAGCCCGACGGAGCCGTCATCCGCGCCCGCCTGATCGGCGCCGTGGCCGGATCCCTGGACGCCGGCATGCTCGCAGAGGGCATCGCCTACCTCACCGGCGACGCCCCGGCGACGAGCCCGTTCGCATCCACGTTCCGGGTACGCGAGACGCTGCCCGCCGACGAGAAGCGGCTCGCGCGCGCGCTGCGCGACCGCGGCGTCGGCACCCTGGAGATCAAGAAGCGGGGAGTGGATGTCGACCCCGCCGCGCTGCGCGCGCGGCTCAGACTGAGCGGGCCGCATGCGGCGACGCTCATCCTCACCCGCATCCGCGGCAAGCGGATCGCCGTGCTCGCCGACCGCGTGCCCTCCGGTCGTTGAGCGCGCGGCGCGTGCCGTGCGCCGCGCGCCGTCCGCTGAGACAGGCCATTGCGCGTGACACGCCGCGGCGTCTGCCGCGCAGCGGCCTTTCTCACGGCCACGGGCGGCGCCGACTCCGGCACTCAGCCCAGGAGGTCCATGCTGCTCGCGGCCCACAGCAGCCAGCCCGCGCTGTAGATCACCGAGACGATGCCGAGCGCGAGCGCCCAGCCGGCCGCCGGGCGGCTCTCGGCGGGCCGGCGCAGCGCGACGGCCGCCATGACGATGCCGACGAGGCCGATCGGGAACCCCCAGCCGACGAAGAGCGAGACGACGAGCCCCAGGATCGAGAACGTGAGGGCCCACCCGCCGAGGCCGCGGCGCGCGGCCGCCGCGGCACCGGGCGGCGGCGTCCACGCAGACAGCAGCTCGGCGGTGTCGGTGCGGGTCGGGTCGGCGTCCGTCCCCGGCTGCCGGATGTCGGAGGAAGGCGCGGATGTCGGAGCATCCCGCCGGGAACCTCCGACATCCACCCGATCCTCCGACGTTCGAGCGGGGGGCACGGGCGGCTCAGGAGGCGGGCCAGGCACGGTGGGCATGGGCGGCTCAGGGGGCACGGGCGGGAGCGTCATGCGGCGACCTGGATCTCGGTGACGGGCAGCGTCGAGTCCGCGCCGAAGGCGAGGGTCGACGGCGGTCGGCCGGCGGCGATGAGCTCGGCCGCGAGCACCGCGATCATGGCGCCGTTGTCTGTGCACAGCGACAGGGGCGGGATGCGCACGGCGACGCCGTCGGCATCCGCGCGCGCGAGCGCCGTCTCGCGCAGGCGCCGATTCGCGACGACTCCGCCGCCCAGCAGCAGCCGGGGCACGTCGTGGTCGCGGCAGGCCGCGAGCGCCTTCGTCACCAGCACGTCGACGACGGCCTCGCGGAAGCTCGCCGCGACATCCGCCACCGGGACCGGCTCTCCCGCCGCCTCCCGCGCCTCCACCCATCGGGCGACCGCGGTCTTCAGGCCCGAGAACGAGAAGTCGTACCGGTGCGCGGCCAGGTCGGAGGCGCGAGAGAGCCCGCGCGGGAAGCGGATGGCCGCCGGGTCGCCGCCGGCCGCTGCACGATCGATCTCGGGGCCGCCGGGATACGGCAGTCCGAGCAGCCGTGCGACCTTGTCGAAGGCCTCGCCGGCGGCGTCGTCCATCGTCTCGCCGAGGAGCTCGACGTCGGTCGTGAGGTCGCGCACGAGCAGCAGCGAGGTGTGGCCGCCGCTCACGAGCAGCGCGACGGTCGGGTACTCCAGCGGCCCCGCCTCCCGGCGATCGAGTGCCCGCGCAGCGGGCCCCGCCCGGTGATCGAGTGCCCGCGCAGCGGGCCCCGCCCGGTGATCGAGTGCCCGCGCAGCCGGCCCCGCCTCCCGGTGATCGAGTGCCCGCGCAGCGGGTGTATCGAGATCCAGGATGTCGGCCGCGATATGCCCCACGAGGTGGTTCACGGCGTACAGCGGCTTGCCGAGCGACACCGCGAGCGCCTTCGCCGCCCCGATGCCGACCATCAGTGCGCCGGCGAGCCCCGGCCCGCTCGTGACGGCGACGGCGTCGAGCTCGCCGAGTCCGACGCCGGCCTCGGCGAGCGCCGCCTCCAGCGCCGGCTGCAGCGCCTCCAGGTGCGCGCGGGCGGCGACCTCGGGCACCACGCCGCCGTAGCGCGCGTGCTCCTGCATGCTGCTGGCGATCGTGTTCGACAGCAGCGCGCGGCCGCGCACGATGCCGATGCCCGTCTCGTCGCAGCTCGTCTCGATGCCGAGCACGAGGGGCGCGCTCACGTGCACCACTCCCGCACCGCGCCCGCCGGGGCCGCAACGTCGGAGGATCCGCGCGTCGTCGGAGGATCCGCGGCGGATCCTCCGACATCCATGCCCCTCTCCGACGTTCGCGCGGCGCTCCACCCCGCGAGGTCGAGCCGCATCACGATCGCGTCGACGTCGTCGGGCTGGTAGTAGCGCGGGCGCCGGCCGAGCTCGGCGAAGCCCTCCGAGACGTACAGGCGCTCGGCGACGGGGTTGTCGGCGCGCACCTCGAGGAACACCTCGCGTGCCCCGCGTGCGGACGCCTCGCGCAGCAGCTCCCCCAGCAGCGCGCGGCCGCGGCCCCTCCCACGCGCCGCCGCGGCGACGCAGATCGTCTGGATGTCGGCCTGCGCGACGCCGGCGGGAGCGCGCACGCCCCCGTAGGCGAGCAGGCGCCCCGCCTCCTCGTCGACGACGTACCGCCCGTGCGGCGAGGCGAGCTCCGCGCGCATCGACGCCGCAGACCACGCGTCGGAAGGGAACGACGCGCGCTCCAGCGCCATGATCGCGTCGAGGTCGTCGATCCCCGCGGTGCGCAGCGTCATGCGCTCACCCGCTTCGGGACCGACGGCGTGACGTCGGGCGAGCGCAGGTACAGCGCGTCCGCGGGCCCGATCTGCCGGCCGGCGGCGACGGCGCGGGCCGCGGCGAGGGCGACCATGGCGGCGGGCACGGCGTGCGCGTCGCGCCGCTCGGC
>JASGDZ010000042.1:0-4667 GCA_047606835.1 Microbacterium sp.
CCCCTCCCCTCACTCCCTCCCCCTCTCTCCCCCTCCCCTCACTCCCTCCTCCCCCGGTCCCTCCCCACACCCCGGTCCCGTCCGAAAAGACCGGTCGGTGACACGACACGCCGGTGCGGGATGCCTTCGGCGCCGCGTGTCTCGTGACGGACCGGTCGATTCGGAGCTGGCTCGGGGCGCCCGGACGAGGATGACGGTCCCGTAGGGTGGGACGGTGACCCACCTGCATCCCGGCGACGCCGCCCCCGACTTCGCACTCGTCGACCAGGACGGCTCGCCGGTGTCGCTGCGCGATCTGCGCGGACGCAGGGCGATCCTGTACTTCTATCCCGCCGCGATGACGCCGGGCTGCACGAAGCAGGCGTGCGACTTCCGCGACAGCCTGGGTTCTCTTCAGGCGGCGGGCTACGCGGTGCTCGGCGTGTCACGCGACACGCCGGAGAAGCTGAAGCGCTTCGCCGAGCGCGACGCACTGACCTTCCCGCTGCTGAGCGACCCCGACCACGCCGTGCACGACGCCTACGGCGCGTGGGGCGAGAAGCTCAACTACGGCAAGGTGATCGAAGGCGTGCTGCGATCCACGTTCGTGCTCGACGAGGAGGGCGTCGTCGAGCACGCGCTCTACAACGTCAAGGCGACGGGTCACGTCGCGCGGCTGCGCAAGCTTCTCGGCCTCGACGCCTGACTCAGCCGTCGCCGGACCGCGCCGCGCGGCGGGCGGCGGCCATCAGGAGGACGAGGCACACCGCGGCGGGCACCGCGAGCGCCAGACCCACGAGCGGATGCGCGTACTGCCCGGTCGCCGCGCCGAGCGCGACGGCGAGCAGCAGCAGCTGCGTCACGACACCCCCGGACCGACCCCACGACCGCCCGCGCGCGACCGCCGCGGCGAAGGCCAGCACGCTCACCGCGCCCACGACGGTGAGCACGAGGAGGGCGACGGAGCTGATCGCCGACTCGGTGTCGCCACCGGCGAGGGCGACCGCCTGCCATCCTGCGAGGGCGAGGAGCCCGACGCCCTCCACCCCCACAAGGAGTGCCGCGGACGACGCGGATCGGTTTGTCGGGGTTGGCCGACCGCCCCCCGCACTGACCTCGCTCACCTTGTAGACAACCTCCAGTGTGCTGGGCGAAGACTCAGCAACCGCGCACACACACGGCGCCAAAACCCTTGATTCATCTGCCGGTTCCATGAAACGATTGCCGATGGCCGTGGGCTCCCACAGCGGCGTGGGGCGGGCGTTCTGCCCGCATTTCACTCACAGGGTACCTGACCCGAACGGGTCCCCCAGCAATCGCTGACCTCAGCAAGCAACAAGGAGCATCACCATGGACTGGCGCGACAGAGCCGCCTGCCTGACCGTCGACCCCGAGCTGTTCTTCCCCGTGGGAAACACGGGCCCGGCCGTGGATCAGATCGAGAAGGCGAAGGCCGTCTGCGCCCGGTGCACCGTCACCGAGATCTGCCTGCAGTACGCGCTCGAGACGAGCCAGGACTCCGGCGTGTGGGGCGGGCTCTCCGAGGACGAGCGCCGCGCCCTCAAGCGCCGCGCCGCCCGCGCGCGTCGCGCCAGCTGACACAGCTCCCCTCCCCGCGTGCGCCCGCAGAGGGCGGTGTGACGCGGCCCGCGACGCGAAAAGCCGCGCGACCGGGCGTGACACAGCTCGCTGCGCGACAAACGTACGTCGGTCTGTCGCGCAACGGCCTTTCTCACCCACACAGCTCGCTGCGCGTACGGCGCCGCGCGCCCACCGGTGACACAGCTCGCTGCGCGTGAGACGTACGTCCGTCTGTCGCGCAACGGCCTTTCTCACCGGGCAACGGCCGGGCCGGGCAACGGCCGGGCCGGGCAACGGCGGGCCGGGCGTCGCCCGGTCAGGGCGCGTGCACCGGCTCGATGTAGCGCAGCGGGATGTCGATCGTGACCTCGGTGCCGCTGCCGACGATCGTGTGCCAGTCGATCGTCCCGCCCAGCTCGCCCTGGATGAGCGTGCGCACGATCTGGGTGCCGAGCCCGCGCCCCACCTGACCCTCCGGCAGACCGGTGCCGGTGTCGAGCACGCGCACCTGGAGGAGCTCGTCGCTGCGGTCGGCGAGGATCTCGACGCGGCCCTCCTTGCCGGCCAGCCCGTGCTCCACGGCGTTGGTCACGAGCTCCGTGAGCGCGAGGGCGAGCGGCGTCGCGTACGCGCTCGGCAGCGTGCCGAACGTGCCCGAGGTGCTCGTCTGCGCACGAGTGTTGGGCGCCGCCGCCACCTCGGCGACGAGCCTGAGCACGCGGTCGAACACCTCGTCGAAGTCGACGTTCTGCGCGAGCCCCTCCGACAGCGTGTCGTGCACGACCGCGATCGCCGAGACGCGGCGCATCGCCTGGGTGAGCGCGTCGCGCGCCTCGTCGGAGTGCGTGCGCCGCGCCTGGATGCGCAGCAGCGACGCGACGGTCTGCAGGTTGTTCTTGACGCGGTGGTGGATCTCGCGGATCGTCGCGTCCTTCGTGATGAGCTCCTGCTCCTGGTGGCGGATCTCCGTCACGTCGCGGCACAGCACGATCGCCCCGATGCGGGCGCCGCGGTCGCGCAGCGGGATCGCGCGCAACGACACCGACACGCCGCGCGCCTCCATGTCGGATCTCCACGGCGCGCGCCCGGCGGCGACGACGGGGAGGGTCTCGTCGAACTGTTGACGGGCGGGCAGGATGCGGGTGATCACCTCGACGAGAGACTCCCCCTCCAGCTCGTCGTCGAAACCCATCCGGTTGAACGCCGACAGCGCGTTGGGGCTCGCGAACGTGACCATCCCGTCCACCTCCAGGCGGATGAGCCCGTCCGATGCGCGCGGCGCGCCGCGCCGCGGCGACGTCGGGGCGTTGAGATCGGGGTACGCGGCGGACGCCACCATCCGGAACAGGTCGTCGGCGCAGTCGTTGAAGGTGATCTGCTGGCGGCTGGGCGTGCGCGTCTCGCCGAGGTTGGTGTGCCGGGTGAGCACCCCGATGACGTGCGCGGGTGCGTCGGGCGTCGCCACGGCGCGCACGATCGGCACCGCGCGCACGCGGGTCGGGGTCTCCTCGAACCAGTCCGGCGACGCGGAGTCGACGATGCGGGCGTCGCGGAACGCGTCGCGCACCTGGGTGCGCCACTGCGGACGCACGCGATCGCCGACGATGTCGCGGTAGAAGAGCGTCGCCGCACCGCTGGGGCGGGTGTGTGCGACGGCGACGAACGAGTCGTCGGCGGTCGGCACCCACAGCACGATGTCGGCGAAGGCGAGGTCGGCCAGGAGCTGGCCGTCGCCGACCAGGCGGTGGAGCCACTCGACGTCGGTCTCGCTCGATCGACCCTGCGCGTAGACGAGGTCACTGAGGGTCGACACGCGTTCCAGCCTAGGCGCTGCGACGCTGCGGCCTGCGCCGCTGCCGACGGGGCAGCCCGGCGACATCGCCGGCCTCGTCGCCCACCGCGGGAAGCGCCGCCGCGGGGGCGCTTCCCGCGGAGGCCGGCAGCAGGCCCAGGCACGTCGCCGCGAGCCGGCGCACCGCGAGCGTGAACGGCGACTTCGGCGCGACCTCGGCGATCGGGCGTGCGGAGAGCATCGCGGCATCCGCCGATCGCGGGTCCAGCGGCAGGAACGCGACCTCCGGGATGCCGGCGAACCGGTCCAGCGCCCTGCGCACCTGCCCGCGCGGGTCGAGACCGAGCGCTCCCGGGCGCAGCCGGTTGGCCGCGACCGCGACGGGGGTGGCGCCCACGGTCGCGCGCAGCTCAGCGTAGCCGCGCACGAAGCGGGAGGCGCCGAGCGGGTCGGCCGACAGGATCGCGACGACGAGGTCGGCCGTGCGCAGTGCGGCGAGCGTCGCCGCGTTGCGGCGCGGACCGTCCAGGTCGCTGACGATCTCCTCGTCGCGCTCCAGCGGGGCGGCGACGTCGACCACGACGAAATCGGCCCAGTCGCGGCACACGTCGAGCGCCGCCGTCACCCGCCCCTCGGTGAGCTCGGGCCAGCGCGACGGACGGTTGATGCCGGTGAGCACGTGCACGACGCCGTCGCCCAGACGCAGCGGCGCGCTGATGCGATCGAGCTCCCGCAGGTCGAGCCCGTCGCGGTCGGTCTGCCGGCACGCCGCCGCGAACCCGGGGCCCTCGTCGGCGAGCCCCAGCGCCAGCGCGAGCGAGGGCGCGTGCGAGTCGGCGTCGACGAGGGCGACCCTGCGGCCGCCGCGGGAGAGCTCTGCGGCGAGCGCGGTCGCCACCGTCGAGCGGCCGGGGGCGCCCGCGGGACCCCACACGACGACGACGCTCCCCCGCTGCTGCGCGGGAGCTGCGGCGGGCGGATCCGCCGTGGGCGCGACCACCGCGTCGACCACCCTCCACCCGTCGGCGTCGAGCGGCAGCGGCGGCGCGAGCCCCGCCATCGCGGCCAGAGAGCCCGCGTCGGCGTCGCCCGCGAGCGGGACGATGCGGATGCCGAGGCGGTCGCAGTGCGACACGAGGGCGTGCGTGAACGTCCGCCACGACACCTCGAGCACGAGGGCGTCGGCGCCGGGGAGGAGCTCCTGCGCGGCGGGCTCTGCCCGCAGTGCTGCGTCGGCCTCGTGCCCCGGCAGCGCCGCCGGCACGGCGCGCGCATCGAGCCCGTCCGCCGCGAGCGCCGCGACGATCCGATCGGC
>JASGDZ010000043.1:0-4720 GCA_047606835.1 Microbacterium sp.
GAGGGCGGCGTGAACCTGCTGCTCGTGGGCACCGACTCGTGCGAGGGCCAGAGCGTGGAGCTCTTCCCGCGGTGCGCGCACGACGACGGCGGCGAGCGCAACGACGTGACGATGCTGGTGCACATCGGCGACGACCCGCGTCGCGTCACCGTGGTGTCCTTCCCGCGCGACATGCTGGTGCCGATCCCGTCGTGCCCCGACCCCGACGGCGGCCACTACTCGGCGATGAGCTCGCAGATGCTCAACGCGAGCTACATGTACGGCGGGCTGCCGTGCACGGCCCTGACCATCGAGGCGCTCACCGGGATCGACATCCAGTTCGCCGCCGCGATCCGCTGGACGGGCGTGATCGCGATGTCCGACGCGATCGGCGGCGTGGAGGTGTGCCTCGCCGACGACATCGACGACGCGCACACCGGACTGCACCTGACGAAGGGCACGCACACGCTGAAAGGCGTGAAGGCGCTGCAGTTCCTCCGCCTGCGGCACGGGGCCGCCGACGGCTCCGACCTCGGGCGCATCTCCAATCAGCAGCAGTTCATGTCGTCGCTCGTGCGCAGGCTGCAGTCGGAGGACGTGCTCTCCGACCCGGCGACGCTGTTCAGCCTCGCGAACACGGCCATCCAGCAGACGACGGACGGCCAGCTCGTCCTGAGCGACAAGCTCGCCAATCCGACCCGCATGGTGCAGATCGCGATGGCGGTGAAGGACGTCGCGTACGAGGACATCGTCTTCGTCCAGTACCCCACCTACTACGAGCAGGCCGACGGGGGCAGTCGCGTCCGGCCGCTGACCGACGCCGCCGCCGTGCTGTTCGACGCGCTCAAGAAGAACCAGGCGATCGAGCTCACCGGCAAGACCGCCCCCGCCCAGAACGCCCCCGAGGTGATCGGCGAGGCGACGCCCTCACCGGACGCCTCGTCGTCGGCGACGCCGGGAGCGACGGCCTCGCCCGAGCCCACGGAGGAGGCGGTCGAGTTGCCGAGCGTGATCACCGGCACCGACGCGACGCAGATCACCTGCACCCAGAGCGAGACCGGCTGACGCTCAGGGAGCCAGCGCGGGCGCGTCCCGCACGCCGAACTCGTGGCGCAGTGCGCTGAGCGCGGCGCGCCACCCGACCATGCCGTGCACTCCCGGACCGGGCGCGCACGACGCCGACGCCAAGTACACGCCCGGGATCGGCGTGCGCCACGGGTCGGCGGACAGCACGGGCCGGCGCACCAGCTGCGCGAACGACGGCTCGCCGGCGGAGATGTCGCCGCCGACGTAGTTCGGGTTGTGCGCCTCCACCGCGGCGGCATCCATCGACGCCGACGCCAGGATCGTGTCGCGAAAGCCCGGCGCGAACCGCTCGATCTGCCGCACCACCGCCTCGGTGCGGTCCAGCCGCGACCCCGCGGGCACGTGCGTGTACGCCCACAGCGTGTGGCGTCCGGCGGGCGCGCGCGACGGGTCGAACAGCGAAGGCTGCGACACCAGCACGTAGGGGGACTCCGGATGCCGGCCGCGCGCCACCTCGTTCTCGGCCCGCGCCACGTCGGCCCGCGTCCCGCCGACGTGCACGGTGCCGGCCAGACGGAGCCGCTCGTCGGTCCACGGGACCGGGGCGGACAGGGCGAAGTCGACCTTCGCGACGCCGTTGCCGTGGCGGAAGCGCTCCAGCGCGCGGCGATAGCCGCGCGGCACGCGCTCGCCGGCCAGGCGCAGCAGCGCGCGGGGCGCGACATCCAGCAGCACGACCCGCGCGGAGGGGAGCTCGTCCAGCGACCCGACCTCGACGCCGGTCTCGAGCGACCCGCCGTGCGCGACGAGGTCGGCGATCAGCGCGTCGGCGATCGCCTGAGAGCCGCCCAGCGGGATCGGCCAGCCCCGCGCGTGCGCGTAGGCGGCCAGCGACAGACCGGCGCCGGCGGTGCCGAGCCCGGGCAGGCGCAGGATCGCGTGCGCCATGGCGCCGGTGATCAGGGCCGGCGCGGCATCCTCCCGGAAGCCCGCGTTCCACCACGGGCCGCTCTGGCCGAGCGCGGCGAGTGAGAACCGGGCGAAGGCGAACGGATGCCGCGGCAGCGGCAGCAGCGGAGCCCCGGTGAACCCGGCCACGGCGTCGGCGCGCCGCGCGAGCGGGCCGACGAGCCGCGCATAGGCGCGCCCGTCGCGGCCGAGCTCGTCGGCGGTGCGCTGCAGCGAGCGGTAGGCGACCGCCGCGCGCCCGCCGTCGAGCGGCTGCCCGAACGAGGCGTCCGGCACCGCGAACCCGACCCGCCGCTCCAGCCCGAAGGCGCGGAAGAACCCGGATGCCACAGCCAGCGGATGCACCGCGGAGCACACGTCGTGCCAGAAGCCAGGGAGCGTGAGCTCCATCGTGCGCGCCCCTCCGCCGGGCACGGCGTCGCGCTCGAGCACGTGCACGCGCAGCCCCGCGCGCGCGAGGGTCACCGCGGCGGCGAGGCCGTTGGGCCCCGCGCCGACGACGACGGCATCCAGCTGTGTCATCCGCTCCTCTCCGGTTCCTATCGTCGCCCACTGTCGCTCGGTGAGCGGGCGCAGCGAGACGCGGCGATCCGACGCGGCACGGCGACTGCGCGCACAGGATGACGGAGATGTCGCGGGGTGATCGCAGACGAGGAGATGACCATGGTCGAGGAGCGCTCGAGGAGGAGACGACCTCAGTTGCGGCCATCTCCTCACCTGTGGACGACGGATGCCCGGCCGCTCACGCGTCGCGCGCGCAGCGGAAGCCGATGTGGCTCATCCCGGTGTCCTCCGCCTGCGGCGAGCGCGCCGCCGGGCGGAAACGCAGGCAGTAGTCCGGCGAGCACAGGTGCGAACCGCCCTTGAGCACGCGACGGGGGATGTCGGGCAAGCCCTCCTGGGCGCTCGCGGCGGCGAGCAGGTTCTCACGCCTGCCCGCGTCGACCGGCCGGTCGGACAGGCGCAGGTGACGGGGCGTGTAGTAGTCGGTCGTCCACTCCCACACGTTGCCGATCAGGTCGTACAGGCCGTAGCCGTTCGCGGGGTAGGAGCCGACGGGAGCGGCGTCGCCGACGCCCCGGTTGTCGTAGGGGAACCGGCCGAGCCACGAGTTGGCCTGAGGCACGCCTGCGGGGTACGGCTCGTCGCCCCATGCGAACCGGGCGCCGTCGAGCCCGCCGCGGGCGGCGTACTCGTGCTCGGCCTCGGTGGGCAGGCGCTTGCCGGCCCACGTCGCGTAGGCCACCGCGTCTGCGAAGGCGACGTGCACGACGGGATGCCGCATCCGCTCGTCGATCGTCGAGCCGGGGCCGAACGGATGCCGCCAGCTCGCCCCGCGCTGCCACCGCCACCAGTTGCGCCAGTCGCGCAGGTCGACGGGGCCCGCCGTGGGGGTGAACACCATCGAGCCGGGGACGATGTCGGCCGGGTCGGCGCCGGGGAACCCCGCGGGATCGAGCTCCCGCTCGGCGACGGTCACGTAGCCGGTCGCGTCGACGAACCGCGCGTACTCCTCGTTGGTCACCTCGTACCGGTCGATGAGGAACGTCGCGACCTCTCTGTCGTGCACCGGGCGCTCGTCGGGGTAGAACTCCTCCGAGCCCATGCGGAAGACCCCGCCCTCGATCGGAACCATGTCGGTCACAGCGCCCACGCTATCGACCGGCGGGAGCGCGAGGACGCATACCTTAGGGTGGAGTCGATGAACGACAAGCCCTCGCCGCGCGCTCGCGGACCACGAGCCGTGCTCGCGTTCATCGGCATCGGACTGGGCGCGGGTCTGCTCTCCGGACTGTTCGGCGTCGGCGGCGGAACGGTCATCGTGCCGCTGCTCGTGCTGCTGCTGCGCTTCGACCAGCGACTGGCCGCCGGCACCTCGCTCGCCGCGATCGTGCCGACCGCGACGGTGGGCGTCGTGTCCTACGCGCTGCACGGCTCCGTCGCGTGGATCCCCGCGCTGATCCTCGCCGCGGGCGCTGTCGTCGGCGCACAGATCGGCACGTGGCTGCTGCCCCGGGTGTCGCAGACGCTGCTGCGCTGGTGCTTCGTCGGATTCCTCGCCGTGGTGATCGTGAGCCTGTTCCTCGTCATCCCGTCGCGCGACGCCGAGCTCGTGCTGACGTGGGGCAGCGGCACGGGGCTCGTCGCGCTCGGCCTCGTCACCGGCATCCTCGCGGGGCTCCTCGGCGTCGGCGGCGGTGTCGTCGTGGTGCCCGCCCTCATCCTGCTGTTCGGCACGAGCGACCTCATCGCGAAGGGCACGTCGCTGCTCATGATGATCCCGACCGCGATCTCGGGCACGGCCGGCAATCTCCGCCGCCGCAACGTCGATGTGCTCGGCGCGGTGCTCGTCGGCGTCTCGGCGTGCACGACGACGGCGCTCGGGGCGTGGCTGGCCACGCTCATCGACCCGTTCCTCGGGAACGTGCTGTTCGCGGCCTTCATGACGTTCATCGCGGTGCAGATGGCCCTGCGCGCCGTGCGCGGCCGCACGCGCTGAGCCTGGAGTCGCGGGCCCCCGTGCGCCCCGCCGCCTAGCTGCCGAGTCGCCCCGCCGCCTCGTTGCCGAGTCGCCCCGTCGCCGAGTCGCCGAGTCGCCCTGTCGCCCCGTCGCCGAATCCACCCTTCCCCGCGCGAATCCATCCATCGAGCGCCTCCGTGGGGATGGTTTCGAGCGCGAACGTATGGATTCGGCGACGGGGCGACAGGGCGACTCGGCGACTCGGCGACGGGGCGACTCGGCAAC
>JASGDZ010000044.1:0-6992 GCA_047606835.1 Microbacterium sp.
CTTCGCGACGCCCTCGCGCGCGCAGCCGACGCCCTCGCCCGCGCGGGCGTGCCCGACCCGCGCACCGACGCCGAGCTGCTCGCGGCGCACGCGCTCGGCGCATCGCGCGGGCAGGTCCAGGCCGCGGCGATCCGCGGCGACGGGCTCGCCCCCGACGAGGAGGAGGCGATCGCCGCCCTCGTGGCGCGGCGCATGACCCGTGAGCCGCTGCAGCACCTCACCGGCGAGGCGCCGTTCCGCCACCTCGTGCTGCGGGTCGGCCCCGGGGTGTTCGTGCCCCGGCCGGAGACGGAGATCGTCGCGCAGCTGGCGATCGACGCGCTGCGCGTCGCGCCATCCCCCGCCCCCGTCGCCGTCGACCTCGGCACCGGCAGCGGAGCGCTCGCGCTGGCGCTGGCCACCGAGGTGCCGCACGCGCGCGTGCACGCGGCGGAGAACTCGGTGGACGCCTTCGTGTGGGCGCGGGAGAACTTCGCCACGATCGGCGCCGACAACGCGAGCGTGCACTTCGTCGACCTGGAGCACGCCTTCCCCGACCTCGACGGCACGGTGTCGGTGGTCGTGTCGAACCCGCCCTACGTGCCCGACGACGCGACGCCGCGCGACCCCGAGGTGCGCCTCTACGACCCGCCGGAGGCGCTGTACGGCGGCGCCGACGGCCTCGACGTCGTGCGCGTGCTGATCCGCACCGCGGCGCGGCTCCTGCACTCCGGCGGCGTGCTCGTGATCGAGCACGGCGAGTGGCAGGGCGCGCCGGTGCGCGAGCTGCTCGCAGCCGAAGGATGGCGCGCGGCGGCCACGCACCCCGATCTGACCTTGCGCGACCGGGTCACCACCGGCATCCGGCCCTGACCCGACCACGGGCCGCACGGGCCGCCCGGGTAGACTTGGCCGGTCATGTCCCCCCTCTACGACTGCCGTGACGAGGCGCAGCTCCTCTCCGGCATGCGCCACGCCCGGCAGGCGATCGCCCGCGGCGAGCTCGTGGTCCTGCCCACCGACACGGTGTACGGCGTCGCGGCCGATGCGTTCTCACCGCGGGCCGTGGAGCGCCTCCTTCAGGCCAAGGGGCGCGGGCGGCAGTCGCCGCCGCCGGTGCTCGTGCCGGGAGTGACGACGCTCGAGGCGCTCGTCGAGTCGGTGCCGCAGCCGGTGCGCGACCTCGTGACGCGCTTCTGGCCCGGGGGCCTGACGATCGTGCTTCCCGCGCAGCCGTCGCTGTCGTGGGATCTCGGCGAGACCCGTGGCACCGTCGCGGTGCGGATGCCGGACCATCGCCTCGCACTGGAGCTGCTGGAGGAGACCGGCCCCCTCGCGGTGTCGAGCGCGAACCTGACCGGCAGGCCCGCCGCGATCGCCGCGGGCGACGCCGAGGACATGCTCGGCGACACGGTCGCGGTGTACCTCGACGACGGGCCGTCCGAGACGGGGGTGGCGTCCACGATCGTCGACGCCACGGGCCTGGTCACCGCGCGCGACGGCGAGCAGCCCGTCGTGCGCGTGCTCCGCGAGGGCGCGGTGTCGCGCGCGGACCTGCGCGACGTGATTGGCGAACTCCTCGAAGCGGATCCCGCGGAGCACCACGAGTGAGGCAGTACGTCTTCGTCATCATCCTCACCGCGACGATCTCGCTGGCGCTGTCGTGGGCGATCTGGCGGCTGAGCCTGCGCTACGGGCTGTATCCCGGCATCCGCGAGCGCGACGTGCACACGACGCCGACGCCGCGCCTGGGCGGCATCGCCATGTACCTCGCGATCCTGGCCGCCTTCGGCGTGTCGGCGACGATGCCGTACTTCTCGATCATCTGGGACAACCCCGCCCCGATGTACTCCCTCATCGCCGCTGCCACGCTCATCGTCTTCATCGGCATCACCGACGACCTGTGGGATCTCGACTGGATGATCAAGCTCGGCGCGCAGTTCGCCGCCGCCGCCGTCATCGCGTGGTTCGGCGGCCTGCAGATCCTCACCATCCCGGTCGGGGGGATGACGATCGTCTCCAGTTGGCTGAGCCTCGCGCTCACGCTGTTCTCGACCGTCATCGTCATGAACGCCGTCAACTTCATCGACGGCCTCGACGGGCTGGTGGCGGGCGTGTGCCTCATCGCGAACGCGATCTTCTTCGTGTACTCGTACCTGCTGGTGCGCGACTCGGGGTTCTCGTCGTACTTCAACCTGGGCTCGTTCATCGCCGCGGTGCTGATCGGTGCGTGCCTGGGGTTCCTGCCGATGAACTGGAGCCCGGCGAGACTCTTCATGGGCGACTCCGGGGCGCTGCTGCTCGGGCTCCTGATGGCGACGTCGGCGATCGCGATCACCGGCCAGATCGAGCCGTCGATGGTCGACCCCGACCGGCTCAGCCGCTCGCAGCTGCTGCCGGCGTTCCTGCCGATCCTGCTGCCGATCGTGATCGTGCTGCTGCCGCTGCTCGACTTCGGGCTCGCGGTCGCCCGGCGCATGGGCGCGGGCAAGTCCCCGTTCTCGCCGGACCGCAAGCACCTGCATCACCGCATGCTCGACATGGGGCACACAGACCGTGCCGCGGTGCTCATCTTCTACGCGTGGACGGCCGTGATCGGCTTGTCCATGGTGCTCATGTACGTCTTCTCGGTCTACATCACGCCGGGCGCGTACTGGCCGGGGATCGTCTTCGGCGCGATCGGCATCGTGGCCTGTCTCGTCGTCACCCTCCTGCCCGCCGCGCGTCGCCGCGCGGCCGGTGCGGCGCCGGCCGCGACGAGGGAGCCGGCGGCATGAGCGGGGCACGGTCGTCGCATGCGGGCATCCTGCGCGCCGCGCTGGCGTGGTCGGCCGTCGCCACGGCGGCGCTCGCCGTCGCTGGCGGGGCGATCGGGATGCTCGTGGCCGGCGTCGACGGGCTGTGGAGCGCGTTGCTGGGCGTCGTCGTCGCGGGTGTGTTCCTCGCTCTCACGGCCGTGATCGTCCTCGTCGCGGGGCGGCAGGAGGGCCCCGAGCACATGCCGGCGTTCTTCGGGATCGTCTTCGGCGGCTGGGCCGTCAAGCTCGTCGTCTTCGTCGCCGCGATGCTCGCGCTGCGTGCGGTGCCGTGGCTGGACGGCCGCGTCTTCTTCTTCTCGCTGCTCGCGAGCGTCGCCGCGTCGCTCGTCATCGACATCGTCGTGCTGGCGCGTGCGCGGGTGCCGTACGTGGGCGACGTCGAACTGCCGACCCGGTCGGACGATCCCGCGGACCGGCCCGGCGGTAGGTGACGGCGCGATTTCCTTGCTAGGGTGGAGGCGTCGTCGGATGTAGAGGCGCGGATCCGCCACGGAGGCGGGTCGCATTCCACCCGGCGACGCTCATGACCCATCGTCGCACCGGCTCCTGCCGGCGCCCCGAAGCCGGAGCCCACGCTGTTCACCCACATCGCGTCACTCATCGCCACCGCCGCCGATTCGGGTGACGGCGAGTTCGAAGGCCCCTCGATCGACGAGTTCTTCCCCGATGGGATCCTGTTCGTCGGAACCCCTTTCGAGTTGAACCGCGTGCTGCTGATCCGCGTCGTCGTGGTCGTCGTGGTCGTCCTGTTCCTGTGGCTGGGCACCCGCAGATGGCGCGTCATCCCCACCCGCGGCCAGGCCGCGATGGAGTACGCCGTCGACTTCGTGCGCAAGGGCATCGTGATCGACACGCTCGGCGAGGAGCAGGGCAAGCGCTTCATGCCGCTGCTGATGGCGATGTTCTTCCTCATCCTGGGCGCGAACCTCACGGGCACGATCCCGGGGCTGCAGATCGCCAGCACGGGTCTGATCGGCCTGCCGATCGTGTTGGCGGTGATCGCGTACGTGACCTTCATCTACGCCGGGCTCAGGAAGCACGGGCTCGCGTTCTTCCGCAACGCGCTGTGGATCCCCGGCGTGCCGCTGCCGATCAAGCCGATCATCGCCGTCCTCGAGTTCCTCTCGACGTTCATCGTGCGGCCGGTCACCCTCACGCTGCGACTGACGATGAACATGGTCGCCGGCCACATGCTGCTCGCGCTGACCTTCCTCGCGACCCACTTCTTCTTCTTCACCGTGCTCGCCGACGGCAACCTGATGGGGCTTCTCGGCATCGGGACGTTCGCCTTCAGCATCCTGTTCACGGTCCTCGAGCTGTTCATCGCGGGCCTGCAGGCGTACGTCTTCACGATCCTCACCGCCATCTACATCCAGATGGCGCTCGCGGACGAGCACTGAGCTCGCGAAACGAACCACCCCCGAAAGGAAACCCAAAGTGAACGTTGTTGGAGCGCTCGCGCCCCTCGCCTTCGGTCTGGCCGTCATCGGCTCCGGTATCGGCGTGGGCATCATCGTCGGCAAGACCATCGAGTCGGTGGCCCGCCAGCCCGAGCTGCAGGGGCGTCTGTCGAGCCTCATGTGGATCGGCATCGCCCTCACCGAGGCCCTGTGCTTCATCGCGATCGGCGTCGCGTTCATCCCGTTCCCCGCGCCCTGATCGGGCCGCAGGACAAGTAGGAGACCGGAATGCGTTACGCAGCCGAAACGAGCCACAGCCTTCTCGTCCCTGAGCTGCCCGACCTGATCTGGGGCACGATCGCGTTCCTGCTGGTGCTGGCGATCGTGTGGTGGAAGGTGCTGCCGACCGTGGGCACCGTGCTCGACGCGCGCAAGGACGCCATCGAAGGCGGCATCAAGCGCGCCGAGGAGGCGCAGGCCAAGGCCGCCGCGGCGCTCGAGGAGTACACCGCGAAGCTCGCCGACGCGCGCGGCGAGGCCGCCGGCATCCGCGACGCGGCCCGCGCCGACGGAGCGAAGATCGTCGCCGAGGCCAAGGAGGCCGCGCAGGCCGAGGCCGCGCGCATCGCCGCCACCGCGCACGCGCAGATCGAGGCCGAGCGCCAGTCCACGTTCGTGTCGCTGCGCAACGAGGTGGGCACGCTCGCGCTCGACCTCGCCGGCGGCGTCGTCGGCGAGGCGCTCTCCGACGACCAGCGCGCGCAGTCGGTCGTCGACCGCTTCCTCGCGGAGCTGGAGGCGTCCGAGTCCGCAGGCCTTCGACAGGCCCAGGGGCCGGTGGTCTGATGGGCAGCGCGACCACTCAGGCCCTCGCGGCGACGAGGAAGGCGCTCGACGCCGCCTCGGGAATCGACCTCGACGTCGCCCGCGAGCTGTTCGCCGCGGCGCGCGTCGTCGGCGACTCGCCGCAGCTGAGCGGCGCGCTGGCCGATCCCACGGCTCCCGTCCAGGCGCGCACCCGCGTCGTGACGGACGTCTTCGGCAACGCGGTCGGGCGGCCCGCTCTGGCACTCGTGGCGAGCGTCGTCGAGCAGCGCTGGTCGAAGGCCGACGACCTCGTCGGCGGCATCGAGGACCTCGCGATCCGTGCCGCGGCCGTCGCGGAGCCGGAGGCGGATGTCGAGGGCGAGCTGTTCGCCATCGCGCAGACCGTCGCGGCGCACCCGCAGCTGGAGCTCGCGCTGGGCGGACGCCTCGGCGCTGCGTCCGCGAAGGGCGACCTCGTCGCCACCGTGCTCGACGGCCGCGCGAGCGCCGCGACGACCCTCATCGTGTCGTCGCTCGTGCAGCGACCCCGCGAGCGTCGCGTGCGTCAGCTCCTGACCGGCGCGATGCGCACGGTGAGCGACCAGCGCGGCCGCACCGTCGCCACGGTGACCTCCGCGACGCCCCTGAGCGCCGAGCAGGCGAAGCGGCTCTCGGCCGCGCTCGCCGCGCGGTACGGGCGGGATGTCGCACTCAACGCCGTCATCGACCCCGCGCTCGTGGGCGGTCTGCGCGTGCAGATCGCCGACGACGTGATCGACGGCAGCATCTCCGGCCGGCTGGCGGACCTCCGCCAGAGACTGGCCGGCTGACACAGACCCCGCCGCAGGCGGAGCGGGGCCGGGCCCCGCGCACACAGCTTCAACAAGAGGGAAGACAATGGCAGAACTATCGATCAGCCCCGACGTCATCCGCGACGCGCTGCGGGACTTCGTCGCCGCCTACGAGCCCGCAGGCGCCGCGGCGACCGAGGTCGGCACCGTCATCGACGCCGCCGACGGCATCGCGCACGTCGAGGGCCTCCCGGGCGCCATGGCCAACGAGCTCCTCACGTTCGCCGACGGCACGCAGGGCCTCGCGCTGAACCTCGACGAGCACGAGATCGGCGTCGTCGTCCTCGGCGACTTCGCCGGCATCGAGGCAGGGCAAGAGGTGCGCCGCACCGGCGAGGTGCTCTCCGTCGCGGTCGGCGACGGCTACCTCGGCCGCGTGGTCGACCCGCTCGGCAACCCGATCGACGGTCAGGGCCCGATCGCCACCGAGGGGCGTCGCGCCCTCGAGCTGCAGGCGCCCGGCGTGATGCAGCGCAAGAGCGTGCACGAGCCGCTGCAGACCGGCATCAAGGCCATCGACGCGATGATCCCCGTAGGCCGCGGCCAGCGCCAGCTCATCATCGGCGACCGCCAGACCGGCAAGACCGCGATCGCGATCGACACGATCATCAACCAGAAGTCCAACTGGGAGTCCGGTGACGTCGACAAGCAGGTCCGCTGCATCTACGTCGCCATCGGCCAGAAGGGCTCGACGATCGCCTCGGTGCGCGGCGCGCTCGAAGACGCGGGCGCGATGGACTACACGACGATCGTGGCCGCACCGGCATCCGATCCCGCCGGCTTCAAGTACCTGGCCCCCTACACCGGCTCGGCCATCGGCCAGCACTGGATGTACGGCGGCAAGCACGTGCTCATCATCTTCGACGACCTGTCGAAGCAGGCCGAGGCATACCGCGCCGTGTCGCTGCTGCTGCGCCGTCCGCCGGGCCGCGAGGCCTACCCGGGCGACGTCTTCTACCTGCACTCGCGTCTGCTGGAGCGTTGCGCGAAGCTGTCCGACGACCTGGGCGCCGGCTCCATGACGGGCCTGCCGATCATCGAGACCAAGGCCAACGACGTGTCGGCCTACATCCCGACCAACGTCATCTCGATCACCGACGGCCAGATCTTCCTGCAGTCCGACCTGTTCAACGCGA
>JASGDZ010000045.1:0-2781 GCA_047606835.1 Microbacterium sp.
ACGATCGGCTGGTACGGGAAGCCCGACATCGCGAACACCTCGATGCCGTCGACCTTCGCGTCCTGGAACCATCCGTCGGAGACGGCGTCGTCCCAGAAGCCGGTCTGGCCGAGCACCCCCTTGGTCACCTCGTACAGCTCGGTGCCCGCGCGGAACGGGATGGAGCTGAACACGGGCTGGGTGTCCTCGTTGACCGCCTTGTCGTGCGTCGCGCGCAGCAGCGCCGGGTTGAGCTTCACGAGCGGCTCGCTCGCGCCCAGGGCCGCCTGCAGCTGCTCGCGGTAGCGGTCCCGGCGCTTCGCGTACTCCGCGGGCGGCAGCGCGGTCTCGTCGAAGAAGCTCAGCAGGTCCTCGCTGATGTACGCGTGGAACGGCGTGCCCTCGCGCCGCATCCACAGCCGGGCGCGCTCCAGGTACACCTCGGGGTCGTCGGCCATGCCGAAGTGCGGGGCCTGCGGGGTGTGCGTGGAGTGGGGGTTCGCCTCCACGCGCGGCCGCCAGTCGCGCGGGTTCGAGATCAGCGACCACGTCGCGGCATCCCCTTCGCGCACGCCGGCCGGCCCGTGGCCGACCAGCAGCTCGCCGATCACCTGCAGCACCGCGTTGTCGTACTTGTCGCTGCCGACGCTCGCGCGCACCAGGCGCTCGAACTCCGCGGGGTACTCGTCGATCTCGACGAGGAGCCGCTCGTTGGGCGCCGGGTGGTACTTGCGCGGAACGGTGCGGTCGTTGCGGCTCGGCCAGAACTCGTACTCGTTGTCGCGGTTGTCGCTGGTCTTGCGCGTGCTCACCCGCTGGCGCAGCGCCTCCAGCGCGCTGTCGAGGAAGTGGCGCAGCGGCGCGAGGAAGTCGTCGCGCAGCTCGGCGACGAGCGTCGACGCGCTCTCGCGCAGCCGCGCCTCGCTCGCCCACTCCAGCCCCTGCGCGAGCCGTTCGATGCCGAAGCGCACGACGTCCTGGTCGGGCCGGATGGACTGCTGGTTGGGCGCGGCCTGCAGCTCCGCCGCGACGATGGAGGGCAGGCTCGCCACCCACTCGTCGCGCTGGGCCGCCTCGGCGGCGAGCCCGTCGGACGTGCTCTTGAGCGTGCGGTCGAGCCGGCCGAGCATCGAGACGACGGCCGGGAGCCCGATCTCCGCGGCCGACAGCGCGACGGTGTGCAGGATGTGCGCCGGCATGGTCTTGATCCACTCGTCGAGGAGGATCTGCCGGGCGCGCTCGTCGCGCTGCAGCAGCTCGGGGGCGCGCTGCGTGTACTCGTTCATGAGCCGGTCGGACCAGATCGTGAGGTCGAGCCCGCCCGACTTGTCGAGCTGGCCGGGATCGGCGAGCCGTCGCTCGACGGCGTGCACGAGCTCGCTCCCCAGCTGTCCGAGGCCGCCGCCGGCACGCAGCGCGTCGATCACCTGGTTGTGCTGCTCGCTCTCCTCGTTCAGCCGCAGGTCGCGCACGAACTTCTGGTAGGCGCCGTCGGCCTTCGACTCGATCCACTCGCGCTCGGTGCGCCGGGCGAAGAGCGGATCCTCCTCCGCGTGGGCGTGCAGCATCCGGTCGATCGCCGAGCGCACCAGGCGCTCCGCGGAGTACTCCAGGAACTTCTCACGGCCCAGCGTCACCCGCCCGAAGCCCATCGACGAGAACGCCGGCGAGTGGTGCACGGGGCTCATCAGCCCGGAGTTGTCGGCGAGCACGTTCGCGCCCACGCGCGCCTGCCAGTTGCCCGACGAGTACGCGATCATGTCGTCCTGCACGCGCTCGTCGGTGATCCACGCGGTCAGGCTCGTGGCGACGGCGTTGTACACGGCGCTCTGGTCCTCGAAGGTCACCTTGCTGTTGCTGCGCCCCACGATGAAGGGGTACGCGGCGCCGACGCGGTCCATCGCGCTGCCGTACGCCGGCGCGATGCCCTGGTACTTCAGCAGCTCCAGCGTCGAGTCCGACGGGGAGTCGGTCCAGAAGCCGTTCATCGTCTCGGCGATCGCGGCGAGGGCGTTGCCCGGCATGCCCGCCGTGACGTTGAGCTGGTCGAACACGTCGGGCGCGTACAGGATGCTGAAGAACTGGTTCGACCAGGGATGCTGCTTGGCCGTCGACTTCACGACCTCGATGACGTCGAGGAACTGGCCGGCGCCCGAGCCGCCCGCGATCGACGAGATCACGATGACCGTGGGGCTGCCGTCGCCGCCCTCCCCTCGTGCGCGCAGCAGCTGGCCGAGCGTCTGCAGCTCGGCCAGGGCCGAGGCATCGCCCAGCCGCGCGATCGCGGCACGCGCCGACGCCGCGATGTCCTTCGTGGAGGCGAGCGCCACGGCCCGGCCGACGGAGCGGAACTGTCCGGCGCCCTTGGTCACGTCGACCTTGACGAGCCTCGGGTCGGGCAGCTGCCGCTGGATGTCCTGGTGCACCACCTCGTTCGCGGCGTGCGCTCCCTCGATCGAGCGGTACACGGTGCTGTAGGTGGCTCCCGTGGAGACGAGCCCGCGGTACTCCTGCGGCGGCAGGAACGGGATGGCGTAGTCGACGCCGTCCTGCGCGGTGGGGGTGTCGATGTGCAGGAACTGCCAGGCCGACGGGATGCCGGACTTCCAGCCCACCTGCTGGAGCTTGAGGTGCAGCTGGTACTTGATGCCGCGCAGGGTCTTCCCGCCGGAGCCGCCGACGCCGATGAGGAGGAACGGTCTGAGCATGACGTGTCGCTTTCGTTGAGTGGGCGAAGAGGTGTTCAGTCGCGCGGCGGCGGGGCGGAGCCGGGCCGCGGCGGCGGGGCGGAGCCGGGCGGGG
>JASGDZ010000046.1:0-5048 GCA_047606835.1 Microbacterium sp.
CGTCCTTCGTGTCGGCGAGGGCGCCGGCGCGGAGCATCCCGCTTCGTCCCACCGGAAAGCGACTGTGGATGACTCGGCCCCGCGGCGGCGGCAAGCCTCAGACGACCTCGACCGGATCGGTGCGGGGCGAGCCGTGCCGGCGCACCCTGAGCACGCGATAGCCGCGGCCGGTCGCCGCGCGGTGCACGCTGAAGCCGCTGGCGAGGGTGGCCGCGAGCCAGCGCTGCAGCGAGTCGGACCCGAGGTTGCGCTGCACCACGAGCCATGCGTCGCTGCGCTCGTCCAGACGAGGCAGCCAGCGCTCCAGCAGCCCGTGCAGCTCGTGCTTGCCCACGCGGATGGGCGGGTTGGAGCGGATCGTGCGGAACACCACGTCGCCCGGAACCTCGTCGGGAAGCGCGACGTTGACGTTGTCGAGCCCGAGGGAGCGGGCGTTGCGGCGCACGAGGTCCAGGGCCCGCTCGTTGACGTCGACCGCCCACACGGTCGCGTGCGGCGACTGCAGGGCGAGGGTGAGGGCGATGGGGCCCCATCCGCAGCCGAGGTCGAGCAGGTGCCCGCCCGCCGGTGCGGCGGGCGTGTTCGACAGCAGCACGGCCGTGCCGGAGTCGAGCCGGTCGGGGCTGAACACCCCGCCGGCCGTGGTCAGCTCGACGTCGCGTCCGGCGAGCACGACGCGGATGCGCCGCAGCTGCACGGCGCTCGCGGGCGACGCGGTGAAGTAGTGCTCACCGCCGTGGACAGCGGGGCCGGGGTCGCCGGTGCCATCCTCAGCCGCGGGCTCGCTCCCCATGGGCTATGAGCGTAGCGGAGCCGACGTCGCCGGGGGAGGCTAGAGTTCTGAAGACCGCCGGGCATCGCCCGGGAAGGACGACATGACCGACACGACCGAGCTCCACCCCTCCGACGCGCCCGCGATCGACCCCGTCGAGCGCGTGCTCGCGCGCGCCCACGCGCCGGGCGCCGACGTGCGCGTGTTCGGCGCGGCACAGGCGCTGCAGGATGCCGCGACGGCAGCCGGCGCCGACACCGACGGCGAGCAGTGGGACCGCGAGGAGCGCGCAGCGCTGCGCCGCGTGCCCGGGCTCTCCACCGAGCTCGAGGACGTCACCGAGGTCGAGTACCGGCAGCTGCGCCTGGAGAACGTCGTGCTCGTCGGCGTCTACCCGCAGGGCGGCCAGGAGGATGCCGAGAACTCGCTGCGCGAGCTGGCGGCGCTCGCAGAGACCGCCGGGGCGGTCGTGCTCGACGGCGTGCTGCAGCGGCGACCGCATCCCGACCCCGCGACCTACCTCGGCCGCGGCAAGACCGAAGAGCTGCGCGACCTCGTCGCGGCGCTCGGCGCCGACACCGTGATCGCCGACACCGAGCTCGCGCCCAGCCAGCGGCGCGCGCTGGAGGATGTCGTCAAGGTCAAGGTGATCGACCGGACCACCGTCATCCTCGACATCTTCAGCCAGCACGCCAAGAGCCGCGAGGGCAAGGCGCAGGTCGAGCTCGCGCAGCTGGAGTACCTGCTCCCGCGCCTGCGCGGCTGGGGCGACTCGATGAGCCGTCAGGCCGGCGGTCAGGTCGGCGCGGGCGGCGCCGGCATGGGCTCGCGCGGCCCCGGCGAGACGAAGATCGAGCTCGACCGCCGCCGCATCCGCACCCGCATGGCGCAGCTGCGCCGGCAGATCAACGGCTTCGCGCCGGCGCGCGAGGCCAAGCGCGCCGAGCGCAAGCGCCACACGATCCCCTCGGTCGCGATCGCGGGCTACACGAACGCCGGCAAGTCCTCGTTGCTGAACCGCCTCACGAGTGCGGGCGTGCTCGTGGAGAACGCGCTGTTCGCGACGCTGGATGCCACGGTCCGCCGCTCCGGGACGACCGACGGGCGCGTCTACACGCTCACCGACACCGTCGGCTTCGTGCGCAACCTCCCGCACCAGCTCGTGGAGGCGTTCCGTTCCACGCTGGAAGAGGTGGCGGGGGCGGATGTCGTGCTGCACGTCGTCGATGCCTCCCACCCCGACCCGGCCTCGCAGCTCGCGACGGTGCGCGACGTGATGGGCGAGGTGGGTGCGCGCGGCATCCCCGAGGTCGTCGTCTTCAACAAGGCCGACCTCGCCGACGCGGACACCCGGCTCGTGCTGCGGGGGCTCGAGCCGAAGGCGCTGTTCGTGTCGTCGCGCACGGGGGAGGGCGTCGACGAGCTGCGCGCCGCGATCGAGGCGGCGCTGCCCCTGCCGGAGGTCGAGGTGCGCGCGCTCGTTCCCTACGACCGCGGCGACCTCGTCTCGGCCGTGCACGAGCACGGCATGATCCTGTCGCAGGAGCACGGCGAGCAGGGCACGCTGCTGCACGCGCGCGTGCCGGCCGGGCTCGGCGGGCGGCTCGCGCCGTTCACTCTCTGACCTCTTCCGGCATCCGGTCTGGTCAGGTCTGACCGGCGTGACCCGTTCGAATTGACCGGTCGGTGAGCCGACACGCCGTGCCCTCCGGGTCGACCGACGGCATGTCGTGTGACCGGCCGGTCAATTCGAACATGAGGCGGGGGGCGGTGAGAGAGGCAGCTCTGGAACGCCGGGCGTCTGGAACCCCAGCACCCGGCCGAGGAAGGCCAGTTCGGCCTCCAGACAGCGCACGATCGTCTCGGCGCGGCGGAAGCCGTGCGACTCGCCCTCGAAGGCGAGGTAGGCGTGCGGGATGCCGCGGGCGAGAAGCGCGTCGCGCACGGCCTCCGACTGCGCGGGCGGCACGACCGCGTCGTCGAGGCCCTGCTCGATGAGCATCGGGGTCGTGAACCGGTCGAGGTGCGACAACGGAGAGCGGTCGACGTACGCGTCCTCGGTCTCCGGCAGGGGACCGACGAGCCCGTCGAGGTAGCGCGCCTCGAAGTCGTGCGTGTCGGCGGCGAGCGCGCGCAGGTCGGCGACGCCGTAGCGGCTGATGCCGGCGGCGAACCGGTCGGACGCCGTGAGGGCGCACAGCACCGTCCACCCGCCCGCCGAGCCGCCGCGGATCGCAAGCCTGGCGCCGTCGGCGAGCCCCTGGGCGGCGAGCCCCGACGCGGCCGCCACCACGTCGTCGCGGTCGACGACGCCCCACTGCCCGTTCAGCCGCTCGCGGTAGGCGCGCCCGTAGCCGGTCGAGCCGCCGTAGTTCACGTCCAGCACGCCGATGCCGCGGCTCGTGAAGTACGCGACGTCGAGGGATGCCCCGCCCGACACGTGCGACGTCGGCCCGCCGTGCGCGAGCACGAGATAGGGCGGCAGCTCGGCGTCGGGGGCGGCGGCGTCGGGGTTCGTCGGGGGATACGCGAACGCGTGCACCGGGCCGTGCGGTCCGTCGACGGCGATCGCGCGGGCCGCGGGGAGCCACCCGGCATCCGGCTCGTCGTCCGCCGTCGCGCGCACGAGCACGGGCCGCGGGTCGGGGTCGGCCAGGTCGAGCATCCACAGTCCGCCGAGCGTCGTCGCCCCGGCGCCGCGCAGCAGCACCCGCGAGCTGCGCACGTCGTCGAGCAGCACGCGCGAGGTCGCCTCCGACGGGATCGACCGCAGCGACCCGGTCGCGGGATCCAGGAGCACGAGCTCGTCGGCGCCGCGCGTGCGCACCGCGACGATGCGCCCGTCGCCGAGCGGCAGGAACCAGCGGATGCCGAGGTTCCACAGCGGTCCGCCGGTCTCCGCCTGGGCGGGGGCGAGGGGGACGGTGACGTCGCCGTTCCAGCGGTAGAGGTTCCACCAGCCGGTGCGATCGGAGACGAACGTCAGCTCGTCGGCATCCGTCCACTGTGATGTCCACTGTGACGTCCACTGTGACGTCCACTCGGGCTGCAGCACGCACTCGCCGGGGCCCCCCGCCACCGTCTCCCATGAGCCCACGATCCCGTCCGTGAGCGCGCCGACGCGCAGCTCGGTCGCGTCCCACGGCATGGCGGGGTGGTCCCACGCGATCCACGCGAGCCGTTCGCCGTCGGGCGACACGCGCGGGGAGGCGACGAAGTCGCTGCCGCCGACGACCGAGCGCACGGCATCCGGATCGTCTGCGCCCGATCCGTCCAGCGCCACCGTCACGATGTCGCGCGGTGGCACGCGGGACGCGGTGCCGTGCGTCTCGCGCACCGCCCACACCGCGTCACCGACGACCTGCAGGTCGCCGAACCGCATGCCGAGTCCGGCCGGGGTGAGCGGCTCGGGCTCTTCGCCGGGCCGCAGCGCCCACACGCGCTGGTCGGTCTTCTCGACGAACACGAGCACTCCGCCGGGTGTCGCGGCCCACGCGCCGCCGCCGTACTCGTGCACGCGAGAGCGCGCATCCCACGGGGCGGGGAGGAGGGTCTCGGGCGCGCCCGGCGCACCGAACCGCCGCACGGCGGTGCGGCCGCCTTCGGCCGGCATCCGCTCCGACCACCAGATCTCGTCGCCCACGAACCGGGCGGCGTCGACGGGATGCGACCCCGCCGCCACGTCGGACGCGGCGATCGGCGACGGCCAGCTGCCGTAGGGGAGCGTCTGGGGCATGCCCCCACGCTATCGGGGCGAAACAGTGCGACACACAGCGTGCCGGCCGGCCGCGCGGGCCCTACCGTGGACGAAACGCCGCCCGGTGCGAGCCCGGGCATGGAGCGACCGCCGAGCCCGGCACCCGCCCGCGAAGCAAGCGCCGTCGTGCGCCGACCGCGGCCGCCCGGCCACCCGCACCGTCGTACCGAAGAGGATCCGCATGTCCGTCGCCCCCGCGCCGCGCCCGGCCTCGGACGGCGTGCCGTTCTCCTTCGAGCTGTATCCGCCGCGCAGCGAGACGTCCGCGCTGGCCCTGCACGAGACCATCCAGCGGCTCGCGGCCGCGCGGCCGCGCTTCATCTCCGTCACCTACGGGGCCGGGGGGTCCACGGGCGGTCGCTCGCTCGAGCTGCTGCGCCATCTGCCTGCGCACACCGACGTCGAGCCGCTCGCCCACCTCACGTGCGTCGGCAACACGTACGAGGGCGCGACGCGTCTCATCCGCGAGTTCCTGGATGCCGGCATCCTCAGCTTCCTCGCGCTGCGCGGCGATCCGCC
>JASGDZ010000047.1:0-4463 GCA_047606835.1 Microbacterium sp.
CCGACGCGCGAAAGCGTCCGCAATCCTGCACATCTGCGTCATCCGGCGCGAGGTCGCCGCGTTTCGTCTCGCGGCTGCGCCGCTCGCTCAACGACCGGGAGGGCACGCCGCTCGCTCAACGACCGGGAGGGACCGGCGGCGGGGCCGCCGGAAACGACGCGCGCCGGTCAGGACGCGCCGCGCCAGCCCCGCTCGAACGGCAGCCGCCACGCGTGCGGCGTGATGAGCTGATGGATGGAGTTGGGCCCCCACGAGCCGGGCGCGTACTGCTTGACCGCCGGCGGGTTCTCCAGCAGCGGCGCTGAGCGCTCCCACAGCGACTCGATGCCCTCGGCCGTCGTGAACAGCGTGTGGTCGCCGCGCATGGCGTCGAGGATGAGGCGCTCGTACGCCTCCAGCACGTCGCCGGCGCGGCTCGTCTCGTGGGTGGAGAACTGCATCGAGAGCTTGTCGAGCCGCATGCCGGGCCCCGGGCGCTTGCCGTAGAACGACAGCGACACCTTCGTCTCGTCGGCGAGGTCGAAGGTGAGGTGGTCCGGCCCCTGCGATCCGATGCCCGATCCGGACGGGAACATCGACTTCGGCGCCTCCTTGAACGCGATGGAGATGATGCGGATGCCCTCCGCCATCCGCTTCCCGGTGCGCAGGTAGAACGGCACGCCCGCCCAGCGCCAGTTGTCGATGCGGGCCCGCAGCGCGATGAAGGTCTCGGTGTCGGAGTCGGGGTGCACGCCGGGCTCGCTGCGGTAGCCGGTGTACTGCCCGCGCACGGTGTCTTCGGGGAGGATGGGCTCCAGGGAGCGGAACACCTTGTTCTTCTCCTCGGAGATCGATCTCGGCTCCAGCGTCGTCGGGGGCTCCATCGCGACGAACGCCATGACCTGGAACAGGTGGGTCACCACCATGTCCTTGTACGCGCCGGTCGGCTCGTAGAAGGCCGCTCGCGCGTCGAGCCCCAGCGCCTCGGGCACATCGATCTGGATGTGGTCGATGAAGTTGCGGTTCCAGATCGGCTCGAACAGGCCGTTCGCGAAGCGGAACGCGAGGATGTTCTGCGCCGCCTCCTTGCCGAGGAAGTGGTCGATGCGGAAGATCTGCGACTCGTCGAAGGTCTCGTGGATGTTCGCGTTGAGCGCGACCGCGCTCTCCAGGTCCTGGCCGAACGGCTTCTCCATGATGATGCGCGACTGCTCCACGAGGTGCGACTCGCGCAGCATGTCGATGACGGCCAGCGCCGCCTGCGGCGGCACGCTGAGGTAGTGCAGCAGCCGCACGTCCGGGCCGAGTTCGTCCTTGACGGCGGCGACCTTGTCGGCGAGGGCCTGCGGACCGGCCGACTGCGGCACGTACGACAGCATCGGGGCGAACGCCTCCCACTGCTCGTCGGTGAGCTTGCGCGCGCCGACGGAGTCCACCGACTCGCGGGCGAACTGGCGGAACTCGTCGTCGCTGAGCTCGTCCAGCGAGGTGCCGATCACGCGCAGCCCGGCTGTCAGGCGCGAAACCGCGAGGAACCCCAGGCCGCACAGCAGTTTTCGCCGAGCGAGATCGCCCGTGGCGCCGAAAAGGACGACGACGTGCGGGCCGGCTTCGGGTGTGTCCCGGCGGGAGCGCGGGGCGGCGCTCGGATAGGAGATGGTCTGCGCGGCGCGCGATCCGTCGATGTGCTCGGTGTGCGGTGTCATTGCACCATGCTGGTGTGCGGTGGCCGTTCCCTGCAAGGGTGAGGTTTTCGCGGGCCCCCGGAGGGCGCGGGCGGAGATCGCGGATCTGGCCGCCCGGCGCGGCGTCGCGGCCGCCGATGCGCGCTGAACCGGCGCCCCGTGTTGCGCCGACGGCGCCTCGCGTGAGGGAATGGCGGGATGACGGATGCAACGACGCCCGCGCGCGTGTTGGTGGTCGGCGAGGCGCTCATCGACGTCGTGGTGCGCCCAGGCACCGCCGAGGAGGAGCACGTGGGCGGTTCGCCGGCCAACGTCGCGCTGGGCCTCGGCCGGCTCGGCGTGCCCGTACGGCTGCGCACGGCGCTCGGCGACGACGAGCGGGGCCGCGTCGCGCGCCGTCACCTCGAGGCGGCCGGCGTGCGGATCGACCCCGAGTCGTTCTCGCTCGATCGCACCTCGACCGCTCGGGCGCTCATCGTCGCCGATGGCAGCGCCCGCTACGAGTTCGACCTCGACTGGCGGCTGCCCGGAGGCATCCGGCTCGACGGCGCGGAGGTCGTGCACGTCGGCTCGATCGCGTGCTTCCTGGAACCGGGGGCGAGCGCGCTCGTCGACTTCCTCGCCTCGGCGGTGAGCGCGCGCATCACGTTCGACCCGAACATCCGGCCCGCGCTCGTCGGCGACCGGGATGCCGCGGTGCGCCGCGTGGAGGAGATCGCCGCGCTCGCCGAGGTCGTCAAGCTGAGCGACGAGGACGCGCAGTGGCTCTACCCGGCCGCCTCGATCGACGCCGTGCTCGACCGCCTGCTCTCGTTCGGTCCCCGCATCGTGGCGGTGACCGCGGGCGCGGACGGCGCGTTCGTGGCATCCGGATCCGCCCGCGTGCGCATCCCCTCGCCGTCGGTGCGGGTGCGCGACACGGTGGGCGCCGGCGACACGTTCATGACGGGGCTCATCGACCGGCTGCTCGACGGCGTCGCCACCGACGAAGACGGCCTGCGCGGGCTCGGCGGCTTCGCGGCGGCGGCGGCGGCCGTCACGGTGTCCCGCGCCGGGGCCGACCTTCCCACGCGCTCCGACGTCGAGCGCGCGCTCGCGGGCTGATCGGGCTCAGCGCGCCCGCGTGCGCGCCGGCAGCACCCAGCCCGGGCGCGGGAAGTGGCACGTGTAGCCGTGCGGGATGCGCACGAGGTAGTCCTGGTGCTCGGGCTCGGCCTCCCAGAAGGGACCCGCGGGCTCGATCGCGGTGACGGCCTTGCCGGGCCACAGGCCCGAGGCATCCACGTCCGCGATCGTCTCGCGCGCGACGTGCTCCTGCTCGGGGGTGAGCGGGAAGATCGCCGAGCGGTAGCTGGAGCCGACGTCGTTGCCCTGCCGGTCGAGCGTCGACGGGTCGTGGATCTGGAAGAAGAACGCCAGGATGTCGCGGTACGTCGTCTTCGCCGGGTCGAACACGATCTCGACCGCCTCGGCGTGGCCGGGGTGGTGCCGGTAGGTCGCATGGTCGCCCGGTCCGCCGGTGTAGCCGACGCGGGTGTGCAGCACGCCGGGCTGGCGGCGGATGAGATCCTCCACGCCCCAGAAGCAGCCGCCGGCGAGGATCGCGGTCTCGGTGCCGGGAAGGCGGGTGATGGCGCCGGTGTCGGCGGGTCCGCTGGTCATGCGTCGTGCTCCTTGTTCTCGGTGACGCTCTCGAAGAGGGTGCGGTATGCACCGTACCCCGTGCTGCTGAGGCGAACGAACGCCGTGTCCCATTTGATCCCGCGAAACTGTGCGCGCCGTGCGGGCTCGGGGCTCGATCCTGCGGCGTCCCGACCGGGCGTCACCGGGCGTAGCCTGGGTCGATGCGCGCAGACTCCTCCGTGATGAGCGCCCGTGCCCAGCTGGCCGCGCTCGTCGAGCACGCGGACGACGACGTCTGGCAATCCGTCGCCGCGCTGCGCGGCATCCGTCTCCCCGACGGCGCGCGCCCGGCCGCCGTGCTCGTGCTGTTCGGCGTGCTCGACGGGCTCCCGAGCGATCGCGACGCGCAGCAGACCGCCGTCTCGCGCGAGCTCGACGTGCTGCTGCTCGCGCGCGCGGCGACGCTGCGCTCGCACGCCGGTCAGGTGGCGTTCCCGGGCGGCCGCATCGATCCCGGCGACGACGGGCCGGTGGCGGCGGCCCTGCGTGAGGCGCGCGAGGAGACGGGACTCGATCCGGCCGGGGTCGAGGTGCTCGGTGCGCTCGCCGATCTCCCGCTCGCGCACTCGCATCATCTCGTGACGCCCGTGCTCGCGTGGTGGCGCCGTCCGTCGCCGGTCGGGGTCGTCGACGAGGCCGAGTCGTCTCACGTCTTCCGCGCGCCCGTCGCCGACCTCCTCGACCCCGCCAACCGCGGGATGGCCGTCATCCGTCGCGACGGGCAGGCGTGGCGCAGCCCGGGCTTCCTCGTCCCGCACAGCGATGGTGCGCACCTCGTGTGGGGCTTCACCGGGCTCCTGCTCGACGCGCTGTTCGATCGCCTCGGCTGGACCGAGCCGTGGGATGCCACGTACGAGATCCCGATCGAGCCGCCGGGGGAGCCGGGCGACATCGGGCGGTGATCGCGCGCCGACTGGTGCCGCGTTCCGGCGAGGTCGCCCCGTGAGACAGCTCGCAGCGCGACAGACGCACCGGCGTATGACGCGCAACGAGCTGTCTCACGCAAGCGGCGGCGCCGACGCGCGCTGAGGGCGCGGGGCGGACGGCGGAGGATAGGGGATTCGAACCCCTGAGAGCTTTCACTCAACACGCTTTCCAAGCGTGCGCCATAGGCCA
>JASGDZ010000048.1:0-4377 GCA_047606835.1 Microbacterium sp.
AGCGGTTCGAGCTTCTTGATCGAGTACGACCGCGAGCCCACGCGCAGCGCGCGCCGCACGATCGGGTACAGGTCGACGAACACGCCGTCGCGCAGCAGCCGGTCGACGTCGGCCTCGCCCACGCCGTGCCGCTGCGCCATGGCGAACAGGTGGGTGGGCTCGTACGGCGCGTAGTGGTAGATGTGCATGCCCGGATGCTGCGCACGCCGCAGCCGCACGAGCTCGAGGAAGTCGCCGAGCGCGCGCTTCTCCTCGGCGAAGTCGTGCGCCCACAGCGCCGAGTACCGCTCGTGCGCGTCGACCCAGCCGAACAGGTAGTCCAGGCCCCACACCGTGCCGGTGCCGCTCTTCGCGGGCCCCTCGGTGTGAAGCGGATCGCCCTCGAAGTCGAAGAAGAGGTCGCCGTGATCGGGCCGCGGCAGCGCGCCGAGCGCCTTCGGGAACACGACCTCGTACGTGGGCACCGGCGGGGTGCCCGGCCCCGGGTCGGAAGACGGCACGCCGACGGGGTCGTCCTGCGGCGACGGCACGCCGGCGGGGCTCTCCCTCTGCAGCCGGGCCTGCGTGCGCAGCCCCTCGAAGGCGTCGACGCCCATGCGCGGCGGCGGCGCGAGCGCCGCGGCGAGGTCGTCGATCGTGCGGATGCCGGCATCCCTCAGCCGCTGCCGCTGCACCGGCCTCATCCCCGCCACCAGCAGCAGATCGCGCGATGCCACCGCCTCGAGGTCGCACGTCGCGCACCGCCCGCACGCGACGACCTCGAGATCGCCGCGCTCGTCTCCCCACGCGATCGGCGCGCCGCCGGCGCCGAGGTCGAGCCGGCGGTCGGCGATGAGCGCGCGCAGGCGTGCGCGACGCAGCGCGAAGGTGGGCAGGAGCGTGTCGACGCTGTGCGCGCTGATCGAGCCGTCGCCGAGCAGCAGCTGCACCGTGTCGGAGCGCGGGATGCCGAGCAGGTCGAGCTGATCGGCATATGCCGCAAGCTGCATGAGAGCGGTGACGCGGGCGCGGCGGGCGAGCTTGGAGTCCTGCACCATCCACGGGCCGCCCGGCACGTCGCGCACCAGGAAGTCGGCGAAGCCGACGAACTCGGGGGTCGCGAACGCCGCCTGGTACACGACCCGCGCGTCGGGGTCGGCGAGCGCCCGCGCGGTGGTCTCGACCGCGGCGGCGAGCGCGGCGGCATCCGCCGACGACACCTTCGGGAGCACGCGCACGGCGTCGCCGAACCGTCGCACGTACTCTTCGAGCACGCGCTCCTCGTGCGCATCGCCGAGCCGCGCGGCGCGGCGCAGCGTGGCATCCTCCGGCTCGTCGACCGCGGGAACGCGCCCCAGCCTCGCGTCGATGCCGCGCAGCCACGCGAACTCGCACTCGGCGGCCGCCTTCAGATCGCTCGCGCTCCAGACGATCCGGCCCTCATCGGGTATGTACCGCATGCCTCCCCCTCGGCTTCGACAGTAGCCGGGACGTACGACAGCCCCCTTGCCCGGCACCTGCCCTCGCCGCACCTGCCCTCGCCGAGAATCGGAGATCCGCCGAGAATCGGATGCCTGAGGCCCAAGAAACCGGATCCGGGCAGATCTCCGAATCTCGGGCGGGTCTCGAACCCGGCCGCTGCGCGGTGTGCGTGCCAGACTGGAGCCGTGAGCACGAGCCTGCCGTTCGAGAGCGCATACCGGCACGGCTTCGCGCGCATCGCCGCGTGCACCGTCCCCGTCGCGATCGCCGATCCGGCCGCCAACGCCGACACGGTGCTGCAGTCCGCCCGGGAGTGCGACGCCGACGCCGTCGCCGTCGCCGTCTTCCCCGAGCTGTGCCTCACCGGGTATGCGATCGACGACCTCGTGATGCAGGACGCCGTGCTCGACGCCGTGGACGCCGCCATCGCGCGGCTCGCTGCGGCATCCGCCGAGCTCATGCCGGTGCTCGTCGTCGGCGCGCCGCTGCGCCACGCCCACCGCCTCTACAACTGTGCGGTGGTGATCCACCGCGGCGAGGTGCTCGGCGTGGTGCCGAAGTCGCACCTGCCGACCTACCGCGAGTTCTACGAACGCCGCTGGTACGCGCCCGGCGACGACCGGCGAGGCGACTGGATCTCGGTCGGCGGCTTCGAGGCGCCGTTCGGCCCCGATCTGCTGTTTCAGGCGCTGGACGTGCCCGGGCTCGTCGTGCACGCCGAGGTGTGCGAAGACGTGTGGGTGCCGATCCCCCCGTCGTCCGAGGCGGCGCTCGCCGGCGCCACGGTGCTGCTGAACCTCAGCGGCAGTCCCATCACGATCGCACGCGCCGACGACCGGCGGGCGCTGTGCCGGTCGCAGTCGCTGCGCTGCCTCGCCGCCTACGCCTATGCCGCTGCCGGCATGGGCGAGTCGACGAACGACCTCTCGTGGGACGGACAGACGATGATCCACGAGGGCGGGATGCTGCTGGCCGAGACCGAGCGCTTCCCCCGCACCGCACAGCGCAGCGTGGCCGACGTCGATCTCGACCGCCTGCGGCAGGACCGCCTGCGGCAGGGCACGTTCGACGACAACCGTCGCACGCACGACGACCGCACCGGTGCGTTCCGCACCGTGCACTTCCGCGTCGACCCGCCCGCGCGCGACATCGGCCTGCGGCGCACCCTCGACCGCTTCCCGTTCGTCCCCGACGACCCGGCGCGGTTGGCGCAGGACTGCTACGAGGCGTTCAGCATCCAGGTGTCGGGGCTGGAGCAGCGCATGCGCGCGATCGGGATGCCCAAGCCGGTCATCGGCGTCTCGGGCGGCATCGACTCCACCCACGCGCTGCTCGTGATCGCCCGCGCGATGGACCGGCTCGGGCGGCCGCGCTCGGACATCCTCGCGTACACGATGCCGGGGTTCGCGACCAGCGAGCACACGAAGTCGAACGCGATCGCCCTCGCCGAGGCGATCGGCGCGCGGATCGAGACGATCGACATCCGCCCCGCCGCCGCCGAGATGCTCCAGCGCATCGGCCACCCGTTCGCCGACGGCGAGCCGGTGCACGACGTCACGTTCGAGAACGTGCAGGCGGGGCTGCGCACCGACTACCTGTTCCGGCTCGCCAACCAGCACGGCGGGTTCGTGGTGGGCACGTCCGACCTCTCCGAGCTCGCGCTCGGCTGGGCGACGTACGGCGTGGGCGACCAGATGAGCCACTACGCCGTCAACGCGGGGGTGCCCAAGACGCTCATCCAGCACGTCATCCGCTGGGTCATCTCGCACGGCGAGGCGGACGAGGCGACGGCCGCCGTGCTGCAGTCGGTGCTCGACACCGAGATCACCCCCGAGCTCGTGCCGCCCGACGCCGACGGCAACGTGCAGTCCACCGAGGACCGGGTCGGCCCCTACTCGCTGCACGACTTCACACTGTGGCACGTGCTGCGCTACGGCATGCGCCCCTCGAAGATCGCCTTCCTCGCCGAGCGCGCGTGGGCCGACGCGGATGCCGGCGCCTGGCCCCCCGGCTTCCCCGACGCCGACCGCTACGCCTTCGACCGGGCCACGGTCGTGAAATGGCTGCGGGTGTTCCTCACGCGCTACTTCGCGTTCGCGCAGTTCAAGCGCTCCGCGATCCCGAACGGGCCCAAGGTCGCCGCCGCCGGATCGCTGTCGCCGCGCGGAGACTGGCGGGCACCGTCCGACGGCAACGCCCGGGCGTGGCTGGCGGAGCTCGACGCGGCGCTGCCTCAGCACACGGATCGGTGAGCCGGCACACCCGTCGGCCGGGGAGGCGTCAGTTCGACGGCACGGAGACCGCGGACGCGGGCGACACCGGGCTCACGGGGCTGACCGGGCTCGGCGCCGTGGTCGGCGTCGGCGAGGTTGCCGGCGTGGGCGCAGTCGCCGCCGTCGCGGCTGTCGCGGCCGTGGTCGGCGTCGGCGCGGTCGTCGCCGTGGGCGTGACCACCTGCGACGCGGTGGGGCTCGCACTGGGGGTCGGGTCGGCGGTCGGGTCGGTGAGGGTCACGGCACCGCCATCCAGGATGCCGTCCGGCGTCGTCGTCAGCGCTCCGCCGGGCAGCACCCGATCGTCGAGCCCGCGCAGGTCCATCGTGCCGGCCGCCGCCGCGGCACCGCCGGCGAGCACGCCGAGCCCGACGGCTCCGGTGACACCGTAGGCGATCCACTTCTTGTTCATGTGCTTCTCCGTTCGCAAGCGGACACTCGTGCGCGTTCCGCGTTCGTCTCATCCAGCATCGGCGTCACCGCTAAGGCGCACCGAAGCCGTCGATGAGAGGAGTCTTAGGGGGCGCGAAGTAATTAGGTGTGCGTGTCGGGGCGGAGGGTGTAGTTCCACTCTCCGTGCCACTCGTGGCGGGTCAGTACGCCGTCGTTGACGAGTTTCTGCATCTGCGTGTCGGGGATCTTG
>JASGDZ010000049.1:0-12756 GCA_047606835.1 Microbacterium sp.
AGCATCGTCACGTCGTTGCGCTCGCCGCCGTCGTCGTGCGCGCACCGCGGGAAGAGCTCCACGCTCTGGCCCTCGCACGAGTCGGTGCCCACGAGCAGCAGGTTCACGCCGCCCTCGATCTCTCCGAGCGTGGGCGGCAGCTGTGTCTCGTCGGGATCGAGCACGACCGAGTCCGCGGCGACGGCCTCTGCCGCGTTCCAGGTGTAGAACGCGGCGGTGCTCGCACCGCTGACCAGCACGACCGCGAGCACGACCGCGAGGATCTTCGTCAGCTGGGCGACCGGATGCGGAGACGTCAGGTGCGCGTGGCGCGCCACCGTCCGCCGGGCGCGGCGGGGTGCCTTGGGCGTGTCGCTCACGCGGATCCTCTCGGGTCCTCTCGGTGCGGGGCCGGCGCCGGAGTGGGCGCCGAGAGGAAGGGTATCAGCGCGGTCTTGGAGATCGACCGGGATCCCGACCACCGCGCATGTGCGGGATGACGGAGATGTGCAGGATGACGGACGGGATCGGGGTGCGGCATCCGCAATTCTGCACATCCCCGCAGTTCTGCACGGACCGCAGCCTCCGGCGCGGAGGATGCGCGGCGCACCTGCGGGGCCTCAGTCGAGCGCGTCGAGGAGCCCCGTCCGCCACCACGCGTAGTCGTGGCCCCCGGCGTACTCCCGCTCGACCACGTCCGCGCCGGCGGCGCGGACCGCGACGGCGAACGCGCGCCCGACGGCGCCGAGCATCCGCTCCTGCGTGCCGTACTGCACGACGAAGCGCCGCTCCGGCAGGTCGGCGCCGGCCAGGCTCCGCAGGAGCTCTCCCGCGTCGTCGTCCGCGTCGGCGTCGGCGCCGAACCAGAACGATCCCGACTGCACGATCGCGGTGCGGGCGAGGTGCGGCGCGCGCACGACGATCGCCGCGGCCGCCAGCCCTCCGAAGCTCTGCCCCGCGACGACGACGTCGTGCGCGGCGAGCCCGTCCGGCACGATGCGCGCGGACCGCGCCGCCTCCAGCGTCGCCGCCGCGACGCCGATCGCGCGTTCGGGATGCGGGAGCAGCTCGGCGCGGTTCTGAGCCGAGCCGGATGCGACGAGCAGCGCGACCAGGTCGCCGCGCGGATGACGCGCGAGCAGGTCGGCGATCGCGAGCCGCTCCCACTGCTCGGCGTCGAACAGGATCAGCGCGCCGCGGGCGGCAGCCGCCGGGACGATCGCCGACACCCGGGGCGTCCACCGCGAACGCACCGGCAGGGCGCGCACGTCGACGTCGCGCAGCCGCGCGGTCGCCGGCAGCTCGGCGGGATGCCGGCGGCCTCCGGGCATGCGCAGCACCGACGACCGATCGCCGAGGGGGTTCGGCAGCTGCTCGGGATTGCGCGGATCGGGGACGCCGAGCTCGTGGATCCGCCTCCACCCGGGCCGATCGCGACCCGCGTCGCGCGGGATGTGCCGGTCTACGACGAGCCGGTAGCTCGCCACGAGGCCTTCGGGCAGCAGGCAGCCGAGCGCCGCGCAGCGCGCCGCCGGCATCCACTCCATGATCGCGGGAGCGACATCCGTGCGGTGCGCGTCGGTGACGGAGTTGACGTGCACCATCGCCTCGAGGTCGTCGGCCTCGCCCGCACCGGGAGCCCACACGAACGTGACCTCGCGATGCGGCACGCCGTCGTGCACGATCGTCTCCGCCCCGATGACGGGCGCGACGCCGGGCACCGGCCCGCCCTCGCGCAGGGCTCGCAGCGCCCGCGTCTCGACCCGCGGCGGCGCCGGCCGGTCGTCGACGATGCGGCTCACGACGCGGATCGCGGATCGACGGGCACGACCATCGGGGTGCCCGTCGCCGGGTCGGGCACGACGAGGGCGTGCAGGCCGAAGACCTCGCGCACGAGCTCGACCGACATGACGTCCTCGGGGGCGCCCACCCCGACGACGACGCCGTCCTTCATCACGATCAGGTGGTCCGCGTAGCGGCACGCCTGGTTCAGGTCGTGCAGCACGGTCACGAGCGTCCTGCCCTCCTCGTGGAAGCGGCGGAAGAGCTCGAGCAGCTCGTACTGATGCGCGATGTCGAGGAACGTCGTGGGCTCGTCGAGCAGCAGGATCGGAGTGTCCTGCGCGAGGAGCATCGCGACCCACACGCGCTGCCGCTGCCCGCCGGACAGCTCGTCGACCGGTCGCCCGGCGAGCTCTTCGACGCCGGTCGCGGCGAGCGCGCGCGTCACCGCCGCCTCGTCGTCGGCGCGCCAGTGCTGGAAGAGCGTCTGGTGCGGGTAGCGGCCGCGCGCGACGAGGTCGGCCACCGTGATGCCGTCCGGGGCGAGGGCGGTCTGCGGCAGCAGCCCGAGCCGGCGCGCCGCCTCGCGCGGCGGATAGTCGGTGATCGTGCGCCCGTCGAGCACGATGCGGCCCGCGGCGGGCAGGATGACGCGCGCGAGCGCCCGCAGCAGCGTCGACTTTCCGCACGCGTTCGGGCCGATGATCGCCGTGAACGAGCCGGCCGGGATCGTGACGCTCAGGGCGCGGGATACGACACGGGTGTCGTATCCGATCGTGGCGTCCTCGGCGCACAGCCCGCCGACCGCCGCATCGCCGTCGGGTCGTGTGCTCATGATGCCCCTCTCCGGCGGCGACGGGTCTCGCGCACGAGCAGCCAGGCGAGGTAGACGCCGCCGAGGCTGAGCGCGACCAGACCCACCGGGACCGCGCTGAGGAAGACCGCGCTGAGCACGGAGAGGATGTCGGCCGCGACGAGCAGCACCGCGCCGGCCAGCGCCGACGCGGCCAGCCCGAGCCCGGCAGACCGCGTGATGCGCTGACCGATCTGCGGTGCGGCGAGCGCGACGAACGCGATGGGGCCGGCGACCGCCGTGACCGTCGCGATCGACACGACACACACGGCCAGCAGCACGAGGCGGACGCGGTCGGCGCGCACGCCGTGCGAGCGGGCGGCGTCGTCACCGAGCTCGAGCTGGCGCAGCCGCGGCCAGAAGGCGCCGGCGACGACGAAGAGGCCGACGACGACGCCGGACGCCGGCGCGACCTGCGCCCAGGTGACGCTCGTGAGCGAGCCGGCGCCCCACATGCCCACGGCGATCGCGTCGAACTCGTCGGCCCGCGTGATGAGGTAGTTGTTGAGCGCGCCGAGCATCGCGCTCACGGCGATGCCGACGACGATGAGGCGGAAGCCCTGGATGCCCCTGCGCCACGCGAGCAGGTAGATCGCGGCCGACACGACCGCCGCTCCGACGATCGCCGCGACGCCGATCGCGAGGTAGTCCCGCACGCCGAGGACGAGGATGGTCACGGCGACGGCGGTGTACGCGCCCGCGTCCAGGCCGACCATGTCGGGCGAGCCGAGCGGGTTGCGCGTGAGCGTCTGCAGGATGGCGCCGCTCAGCCCCAGCGCGGCGCCGAAGACGATCGCGGCGGCGATGCGCGGCATCCGCCATTCGACGACGACCGTGTGCACGAACGAGTCGGCCAAGAGCGCGCCGAGGATGTCGCCAGGGGGGATCCAGAGCTCGCCGACGCCGAGGTCGACAAGGGCCAGCACGAGCGCGGCGATGCCGAGCGCGAGGCACGCGACGACGTGCCTGCGGGAGACGGCGGCGGAGAACGCGCGGGTGCGGATGACGTAGGTCGGCGCGCTCTGCCGTGCCGTGCGCGCCTGCCGCGCCGTGCGCGCCTGGCGCCGGGCGTCGACGCTCACAGCGTGCTCATCCGGCGGCGGCGGACGAGGGCGATGAGCACGGGCGCGCCGATGACGGCGACGACCACGCCCACCTCCAGCTCGGAGGGGCGCACGACGACACGGCCCACGACGTCGGAGACGAGGACGAGGGCGGGCGCCGCGAGCAGCGTGTACGCGAGGATCCAGCGCTGATCGGGCCCGGTGAACCACCGCACCATGTGCGGGACCATGAGGCCGACGAACGCGATCCCGCCGGTGAGGGCGGTCGCCGTGCCGGCGAGCGCCGTGACCGCGACGATGGCGAGCGCCCGCGTGACGGCGGTGCGGGCGCCGAGCGCGACGGCGAGGTCGTCGCCGAGCGCGAGCGCGTTCAGCGACGGACCGAGCGCCAGGGAGAGCGCGATCGCGACGAGGAAGAAGGGCAGGCAGGACACGATCTCGGGCAGCCCGACGTTGGTGAGCGACCCGATGCCCCACAGCCGGATCTGCTGGAACAGCAGCGGATCGAGCAGTGTGACGGTCGCGGTGATGCCGCCGAGCACCGCGCTCAGCGCGACTCCCGCGAGCACCAGCTGCACGGGACTGGCCGTGACGCCGCCGGCGGCGCCGAGGAGATAGACCATGACGGACGCCGCGAGCGCCCCGGCGAGCCCGAACCACACGTAGCCCGCCGCGGAGCCGACGCCGAACACGGCGATTCCGACGACGATCGCGAACCCCGCGCCCGCGTTGACGCCCAGCAGCCCCGGATCGGCGAGCGGGTTGCGGGTCACCGCCTGGATGAGGGCCCCCGAGACGCCGAACGCCGCTCCGGCGAGGATGCCGAGGATCGTGCGGGGGATGCGCAGCTCCCACATGATGAGGCTCGTCTCGGTGTCCTGCGGATTCAGGATCCCTTCGAGCGCGTCGCCCGCAGGGATCGACCGGGCCCCGACGAGAAGGCTCAGGACGACACCCAGCACGAGCACGACGACGAGCAGCACGAAGCCGACGAGCCGCCTGCGCCCCCTCCGGGGCGCAGGCGTCGTCGGTCGGACCGGGGATGCTGTCGTCGTCATGTGCGCAGGGGATGCCGGGGACCCGGCATCCCCTCCGGAGTCAGTCGGCGAGCACCTCGGCCGCGCCTGCGCTCAGCTGCTCGACGATCCAGGGCAGGTTCTGCGCGCTCGACGAGCGCAGCCCCCACGCCGCCCAGTTGGTCGACTGATCGCCGAACGAGAACTCGACGTAGTTCCCGTTCTTGTAGACGTCGAGCTGCTGGAAGAGCGGGTTCTTCGTGATCCACTCGGACTCCTCCGCGTTCTCGCCGATGAACAGCACATCGACGTCGATCGTGTCGAACAGCTCTTCGCTGACGGCGGGGTCGGCCACGAAGTCGTCCGCCGCGGGAGCGGGCTGGAAGCCGAGCTCGCCCAGCACGGACGCCGCGTTCGTGCCGGTCGCCGAGAAGAACGACGTGCCGTACTCGGCCCCGTAGTCGACGATGAACGCCGCGGTCGCCTCGGCGAACTCGGGGTGGTCGGCGCGCACCTGCGCGAACTGGCCCTCGACGTCGGAGATGATCTCGTCGGCGCGGGCCTGCCGGTCGACGGCCTCCGCGATGATCGTGAGCGAGTCCTGCCATCCGATCGTGAATTCGCCGCCCGTCTCCTCCGGGTACGCGAGCACGGGCGCGATGGCCTTGAGCTGGTCGTACATCGCCTGGTCGACGCCGCCCGCCGTGTTCGCGACGGTGACGATGAGGTCGGGGTTCGTCGCCGCGACCTCTTCGAGGTGCACCTCGTAGTCGGAGGAGGTCGCGGTCTCTTCGAGCGCGGCCGCCTGCTCGGCGCTCAGCCACGGTGCGTCCACCATCGCGTCGACCGCATAGACCGGCGTGATCCCGAGGGCCGTGAGCGAGTCGAGGTCTTCGCTCGTCAGGCTGATGACGGCGATGCGCTCGGGCACGGCCTCCAGCTCCGTCGTCCCCCAGGGAGACTCGAGCGTGAGCGGATACGCGGTCGTCCCCTCCCCCGCCGCCGAGCTCGCGCTCGACGTGGACTCGGAGGCGGACGGGGTCGTGGAGCAGCCGGCCAGGAGGGCGGTCGCCAGGACGGCGGTCGCCAACGCGGGGGTGAGGCGGCGTGCGGTGGGCATGCGCATCGAGATCCTTTCACGAAGATCATTAGGGTAGGCTTACCTGAGTCTGCCACACGACCGACGCTCTTGGGGCGGGAGGGGAACCGGAAATGGCTCGTTCGCTCCGACCGGAGGCGATCTTCCCGATCACGACGCGGCGGCTCGCGGTGCTCCGCGTCGCCGACGTCACACCGGGGATGCGTCGGGTCACCATCGGCGGCCCCGCTCTCGCCGCGCACGTCGCGGACAACGGCGCGCCCGTGGCCGCCTTCCGCTCCCCCGGCTGGGACGACGAGTTCAAGCTCGTCCTCCCCGACCCCGTCACGGGCGCGTTCACCGCGCCCGTGCAGGCGGACGGCACGCTCGACTGGCCGCCAGGCGCATTCTCCGACACCCGCACCTACACCGTGCGACGCTGGGACGAGGCGGCCGGCGAGATCGACATCGACGTCGTGCGGCACGGCGCCGGTCCCGCGACGACATGGGCGTACCGCTGCGCGCCGGGAGACCCGATCCACATCGCGGGACCCAAGATGGCCTTCGGCATCCCGGACGTGGAGTGGATGCTGGTGGCCGGCGACGAGACGGCTCTGCCCGCGATCGCGCGGCTGCTCGAGGAGCTTCCGGCGGGGCGCCGCGCCGACGTGTTCATCGAGGTCGGGCAGCAGGACCACATCCAAGACCTGCGGACCCGGGCCGACGCGGAGATCACGTGGCTGAGCCGCGGCGGACGACCGGCGGGGACCACGACGCTGCTGTTCGACGCGCTGCGTGCGGCGCCGTGGCGTAGCGACGACGTGTTCGTGTGGGTCGCCGGCGAGACGCTGACGCTCGTCCCGATCCGCCGCTGGCTGCGCGGCGACAAGGGGCTCGCCAAGGAGCGCGTGGAGGTCGCCGGCTACTGGCGCCGTGCGGGAGCCGACGCGGAGGGCGCGGACGAGATACCCGCGCCAGACGGCGACGCCCCCGAGCACCTGCACGAGCTGGCGGAGATCGTGCCGGGCGTCGCGATCCGCGTGGCCGCGACGCTCGGGTTCTTCGGTCTGCTCGGGGCGCGGCCCCGACGCGCAGAGGAGCTCGCGCGCGCGGCGGATGCCGAGTCGCGCGCGACGGCTCGGCTGCTGCGCTACCTGGCGACCCTCGACCTCGTCGCCGAAGACGACGACGGCGTCTGGACGCTCACGGCGCTCGGCGCCGAGCTCGACGACGAGGACGCGAGCCGCCACCTCGACCTGCGCGACGCCGCCGTGCGCCGTGAGCTCGCGATCGTGGGGCTCCTGCACGCGGTGCGCACGGGAGGCCCGGCCCACGAGGCGACGTTCGGCACGACGTTCGCCGGGGCCGTGGCATCCGACCCCGAGCTTGCCGCGAGCCGCCTGTCCACGTACTTCACGGAGTGGACGGCCACCCCGTTCGCCCAGTCGCCGCTGCTCGACGACGTCCGCCACCTGCGGCTGGCGGGTCCGGGCGCCGCCGACCTCGCCCACGGGGTGCTCGAGCATCGTCCCGGCGTGCGAGTGCGGCTGCTCGTCGCGCCGTCCGAGGCGGCCGCAGCCGCCCGCCGCCCCTGGCCCGGCGCGGCGGGCCCCGACATCGAGGCCGGCGGGCTGCTCGACCGCCGATCGGAGCCGAGCGACGCCTACGTGCTCGTCTCGGCGCTCAAGGAGCTCCCCGACGCCGACGCCGCGCACGCGCTCGCCGAGGCGTCTGCATCCACCCGCGACGGCAGCGTGCACGTGTTCGAACAGCTCATGCCGTCGGACGAGGCGGACGAGCACGCCCACGAGGAGGACCTGATCCACCTCGCCGCGACGGGTGGCGCCCTGCGCACGGCCGACGAGCTCGACGCGCTCGCCGCCGCTGCGGGGCTGCGCCTGGACACCGCCGTGAACGTCGGGTGGGGCGAGGGTCTGCGGCGCTACGTGCGCCGGAGCTGACCCGTCTCGCCGGGCAGCCCGATGTCGCACGATGTCGGCGCCGTGCGAGACGCTGGAGCGATGAGGACGACACCGAAGACTCTGCGCGACCATCGCGCAGCTCTCGCCCGCTGGGCGCGCAGCCTGGCGGGCGCGCTGGTGTTCGCCGGTGCGGGAGGTCTCGCATCGATCCGCCTCGCGCAGTGGCTGGGGATGCCGGCGGGATTCGCGCGGATCGGGTACGCGGTCGTGCTGACCGTCGAGCTCGCGGCGCCGATCGCGATCGGGATCGCTCTCTCCCTGCGTCTGCCGGAGCGGCGGTCCCCGCTCAGAGGCACGCTGCTCGCACCGAAGCTGACGTGGTTCGTGCGGGGCTCGTTCGCGACCCTGATGCTGCTCATCGGCGGCTTCGTCGGCGCGCTCGTCGGCATGGACGTCGCAGGGATCACGCCCGCCGCCGATGCTCGGGGCCGCGAGCTGAACGCCTATCTCGTCGACGTGCTCGCGTTGGCGGCACCGTTCGTGGCCACGGTGTTCGGGACCCTCGCGCTGGGCTGGCTCGCCCTCGACCTCGCCCTCGCCGGCCGGCCGGCGAGGTTCGCCGCGGCCCTGCGGCTGCTCGACCCTCGCGGGCGGGTCGGGTTGCCGCCCGCGCTGCGGCTGTGGTCGGAGGGCGGGCCCTCCGCACGCGTTCCGGCGATGCGCACGTCGGGGGTGGGCGCGTGGGCGATTCAGCTGTCCCACCCCGGGTACTGCGGGTTCCTCGCCGTCTCCGCGGCGCTGTTCCCTGCGGCCGCCGCAGAGACGTGGCTGGCGATCTCGGCGCTGCTGTGAGCTGCACCGAGGCGGCTGGCCGCGCACGGCTTCAGCTTCGATCTCGAAAGCGGGCGCGAGAGCCTCGTCGGACTCGACGACCTGGATGCCTTCGCCCGGTCGCACGGGATGGTCGACATCCGCTTCTGCCTCGACGACCTCGATCGGGTCCGCCTCCTGCGCGACGCGCTGCGCGAATGCTGCGTCGCCAACGCCGGCCACGAGGTGGACCCGAGCAGACTCCGCTTCGTGAACGACACCTTCGCGCGAGTCGGGATGAACCTCGTGGTCGACTCCGATGCGGCACCGGCCCTCGTGGCGACGGATCCGCGCTCCGGCTTCGACCTCCTGGTCGCGCGCGTCCAAGACGCCGTCTACCGCGCCGACGCCCGGGGCACCTGGCCACGCCTCAAAGCCTGCGAGTCCGAGACCTGCCGCTGGGTCTACTACGACAGCAGCCCCAGCGGACGCAGCCGTTGGTGCACCATGAGCGTGTGCGGGTCGCGCGCCAAGATGCGCGCCTACCGGGCGAGGAAGGACCGAAGCCGCCCCGGGCCGGCGACGTGATCCGCCTCGCGCCAGGGCGGCATCGTCCAAACAGCGCCGGCGCCGGTCCGTCGCAGCGGCAGTCCGACACCGGCGCGCGGCATCAGGCGGCGGGGAAGATCTGCCCGATGGGCTCGCGCTTCTCGGCCTGGAAGCGGTCTTCGGTGCGACCGCGCGCCCAGTACCCCGACAGCGACACCTGCGAGCGTTCCAGCCCGCGCTCGTCGAACAGCACGGGCCGCAGCGCCTTCATCGACTCCCGCTCTCCGTGCGCGAACGCCTCCACCCGGCCGCCTGGCCAGTCCAGCTCACGCACGGCGTCGGCCAGGCGGCTCGTCTGATGGGCGGGGTCGAGGATCCATCGCACCTCGACTCCGGCGGGTGCCACCAGGTCGAGGGTCGCGTCGGGCGACGCGACCTCGATCAGCGCGACGCCCGCCGCGTCGGCGGGCAGCGCCTCCAGGCTCGCGGCGATCGCCGGCACGGCGGAGAGGTCTCCGGCGAACAGGTGCCAGTGCACACCCGGGTCGGGCCGGTATCCGCCGCCCGGCCCCACCAGGCTCAGCGCTGCGCCGGGCTGCACCGTCGCCGCCCAGGGCCCGGCGAGTCCCTCGTCGCCGTGCACGACGAAGTCGATGTCGAGCGTCTGCGCGGAAGGGTCGACGCGCCGCACGGTGTAGGTGCGGGTCACCGGGTGCGATTCCGGGGCGGGGGTGGTGAACTTCAGCTTGACGTACTTGTCGGTCTCTGGCCGGTCCTCGAACAGGGCGAAGCCGGGCCCGCCGAGCCGCACCCGCACCAGATGCGGGTTCAGCCAGTCGGACGCGACGACGACCAGGTCGACGGCGGGGCGCGGTGCGCGAGGAGAGGTGCGGGATGCGAGGGCCACCCTGCCACGCTACCGGGCCGACCCGCGCTCGGCAGGGGAGTCGAGGCGATCAGCGCACTTCGATGAGGCGTTCCCCGGCCTCCAACTGCTCGACGATGGCGGGCAGCAGGGGGACGAACCAAGCTTCGAGGGCGCGCGTGGACGCGTTGCCGACGCGCAGCCACACCACCGGGGGCCCGGTCGTGGTGTCACGAGCGCGGCGGGCGAAGTCGTCGTCCTTGGAAACGATCACCCGACCGGTGCGCGCGCAATGCGCCCAGATGGCGCTGTCCGGCGCCTCGCGCAACCCGATGTCCCGTACCGCGACCGCGTCGTGACCCTGCCGCTGCAGCACTGCCGCCAACGATGGCGGCAGCTGCGCGTCGACGACGAAGCGCACGTCAGGAGGCGATCAGGACCGGGTGCGCGACCTCACGCGCCGCGTAGGCAATCGACGCCCGGATGTCCTCGGCCTCCAGGTCCGGGTAGTCCGCAAGGATGTCCAGCTCCGACACACCAGCCGCGAGCAGCTCCAGCACGTCCTGCACACGGATGCGCATACCGCGGATCGTCGGCCGTCCCCCGCAGACCTCCGGGTCGATCGTGATGCGCTCCATGCGGCCATTGTCTCACCCCGACGTGCCCCGAGGCCAGAACCGCAACCGACCGCGGCCGCACGATGCGACGCCGGACAGCAGATCGCCGGCAAGCGCTTCGGGTCGCGAGTGACCGCTACACGACGACAAAGCCCTCCTTGACCGACCGCTTCACCTACGAGGAAGACGCCCCGCGAGGGGGCGTCTTCCTCGTAGCAGGAGCGGGGCTTGAACCCGCGACCTCACGATTATGAGTCGTGCGCTCTCACCAACTGAGCTACCCTGCCGCGACGCCGCCCGAACCGGAGGACGGGAGGCTGCGAGCCCCGAGTCAGGATTGAACTGACGACCCCTTCCTTACCATGGAAGTGCTCTGCCACTGAGCTATCGGGGCGTGTCGCCCGCGCGCGGGCAACCAGTTGAGAATACCAGAGCCGCGGCATCCGGCTGAATCCGCGGCGCCCGCGAACGGCGACACGCAAGGGCCGGATCAGTCGAGCGAGTGGCGCCCGGCGTTCGCGCGCATCCACGGCAGTGGGTCGATGAGCTGCGTCCCGTTGAGCAGGATCTCGAAGTGCAGGTGGGAGCCGAAGGAGTGCCCGGTGTTGCCCACCAGCCCGATGATCTGACCGGCCTTCACGGTGTCGCCGGTCTTCACGCGCATCGAGCCGTACTGCATGTGCGCGTAGTGGCTCGTGACGAGCTGGCCGTCGATGATGTGGTCGATGTAGATGTTGACGCCGTAGCCGCCGGTGGCGTCGCTCGCCGAGCGCACGACGCCGTCGGCGATCGCCTGGATCTTCGCGCCGTCGCCGGGCGTGAGGTCGATGCCGGTGTGCATCGAGCCCCAGCGCATGCCGTAGCCCCAGCTCATCGGCACGCCGACGGGGAACGGCCACTGGATGGCCGCCGTCGGGTCGTTGGTGAACAGCGACGACGTGTTGTTGATGCCGTCCGCCTTCGCGATGTCCTCGAGCGAGGCGATCGCGTAGCCGCCCTCGCGGTCGAGCTCGACGTTCTCCACCTGCGCCGGTGCGACGTACGCCTGGATGTCGTCGGCCGCGAGCTCCGTCTCGCCGGGAGCCAGCACCGACGTCGCGGGATTCTCCTCGACCTCGGTGACCGACGCGAGCGCCGCCGCGGGAGTCGTCATGCCCACCGCGAGGAGTCCGGCGACCGCCATCGCACCCACCGAGAACGAGGCGCCCGCAGCACGCCGGAACGACGCGCTGCCCCGCCGCCGACGCGGAGCGCGGGTCCGGAGGCTGCGCGACGCGACGTGGGCCGGCGCGGCCTCTGCCACGACCGGCTCCGGCGCGGCTTCGGATTCGGCACCGGCCGCGACGGGCTCCGGCACCGGCACCTCGCCGGTGAAGCTGAAGAGTCGGGCGGCCGCCTCGAACGGGTCGTGCGGGGCGGATGCCTCCGGCTCGGCCGTCGAGGCGACGAACGCCGCGGGAGCGGGCACGTCCACCGGCTCGAGAAGCTCGAACCCGGATGCCTCCGCCTCGACGACGCCCGCCACGGACTGAGTCCTGCGCTCACGCGCCTCGCGACGCGTCAGCGGTGCGGGCTCCGAAGCATGGGTGTCGAACGTCAAGCGGCAGGCTCTCGGGTCTGGTCGCACGCGGGGGGCAACGGCGGGTGTGGGGCTTCGAACTCACCCTCGCCGTTCGGGCGGCGAAGGTAACGATCGGATAAAGGCTACCGGCCCGAACCTGGGAACACGATGAGTGCGGGCCCGCGACTCTCACCCTGCGAGAGCCCGCGCGATCGCGTCGAACACCGCCGACGGCGCCGCGATCGTCATGGCCGGGCTGGGCGGACCGCCGTCGGGCCCGCCGAGACGCCCGCCCGCCTCCTGCACGACCAGTCCCGCGGCCGCGTGGTCCCACGGGTTCAGCCCGCGCTCGAAGTATCCGTCGAGGCGCCCCGCCGCGACATAGCAGAGGTCGACCGACGCGGCGCCCATGCGGCGGATGTCGCGCGCCAGCGGCATCACCCGACCCAGACGCGCGAGGTCGCCCGCGTGCGTGGCGGGGTCGTAGCCGAACCCGGTGGCAAGGAGCGCCCCCGCTTCGCCTGCGGGCTCCTGCACGCGCAGTCGCCGCCGCCCCAGGAACGCCCCGCCGCCGCGCGACGCGGTGAACAGCTCGCCGAGGGCGGGGGCGAACACCGCCCCGGCGAGCGCAGTCCACGCGGCGGGATGCGGCTCCCCCGC
>JASGDZ010000050.1:0-7732 GCA_047606835.1 Microbacterium sp.
CCACACGCCGTCCTTGTCGGTGCGCGGCGGCACGGAGTTCCAGAAGCCGTTGCACTCGATCTCGCCGTGCGCCGACGCCAACGGCGCGAAGCGCGTGTCGCCGGAGGACTTCCAGTCGACGTACTCGATGTCGAGCCACTCCTTCGGATCGATCTCTCGGTCGTACGGATCCAGCACGACGTAGCCCGTCTCCTCGAGCGCGGCGCTCTTGATGTAACCCATGTCGGTCATGACCTTTCGTAGAGGGGCCAGCGAAGTTTTTACAGGCCCGACTTAGGCAAGCCTACCTCCGGCGCCTGAGCACCTCCGGAACGCCGCGGGGAATGCCGGAGTCCGCCGCGCCGTCCCCCTATGGTGGATGAGGCGGCCCACCCGGGCCGCGAGCAGCACCCCGGGCGGAACGACGCATGAGCAGCGCGACGAACATCGATGCGATGGCGGTCAACACCATCGCCTGGTTGTCGGATCCCTCCACGAACCTCGTGGTCCCGGTCTACCAGCGGCAGTACCGCTGGGACATCGGCGGCTGCGAGCAGCTGCTCGCCGACATCCGTGCCGTCGCCGACTCCGGCGAGCGCCACCTCCACTTCATCGGATCCATCCTGTCCTCGCAGGCGACGACGGGCTCGGCGCCCGAGCTCGTGCTGATCGACGGCCAGCAGCGCATCACGACGATCATGCTGCTCGTCGCGGCGCTGCGGCACACGCTCACAGCGACCGACCCGGCGCTCGCGTCCGAGCTGGAGGTCGTGCTGGTGCGCGCCGGCGACTCCGCCCGCACGAAGCTGCGCCCGCACCGTGCGTGGGCGCAGGTCTTCGAGGACGTCGTGCTCGACCGCGCCGACGGGATGCCGCGCGCATCCCGATTCGACGACAACTACGCGTTCTTCCGCAGCCAGATCTCTCCGCAGGAGGCGCCGCGCATCTGGGCGGGACTGCGCAAGCTCGAGCACGTCGCGATCACGCTGGGACAGGGCGCCCACGCGCAGCAGATCTTCGAGAGCCTGAACTCCACGGGCGAACCGCTGCGCGATCACGAGCTCATCCACAACTACGTGCTCATGGGCCTGTCGCACGATCAGCAGACCGAGATCGAGGACGCCTTCTGGGTGCCGATCGAGCGCAACACCCAAGACGCCATCGGCGCGTTCTGGCGGCACTACCTCGTCATGATCACGGGGCGGGAGGTGTCGGGAGCCGGCGAGCACGGCGTGTACGGGGCGTTCCGCCAGCGCTTCCCGCGACTCGACCGCGAAACGCTCGTCCCCCTTGCGACCGAGTGGCGCGAGTGCTCCGAGGTGTACCACGCGCTCCTGCACCCCGAGAAGGTAGACGACCCCGAGCTCTCGCGTCAGCTCGCCCACGTCAACACCTTCGGACGGGGCATGCATCCGCTCGTCATGCGGGCCTACCGCGAGCACGTGCGCGGCGAGCTCGACCGCGGCGGCCTCATCGACACGCTGGAGCACGTGCAGGCGCTCCTGCTGCGCCGCGCCGTCGTCGGCATCCCGAGCGATCGCCTCGTCGCGCGCCTGTGCCGCGCGCGGGAGGAGGGGACGGATGCCTTCGTGCACGCGATCTCCCGCATCACGCCGTCCGACGAGCGCATCCGCGTGGCACTCAAGTACAGCGAGCTGCCGCACGCGGCGTACGTGCTCGGCCGGCTGGCGGGCGTCGACGCGTCGGCCGAGCTGGACGTCGAGCACGTCTTCCCGCTCGCCCCGTCGGAGGAGTGGAGCGGCGACGGCGTGCGGGCGTGGAGCGACTACACCGAGGACGAGCAGAACAGCCATCGGGCGCTCGCGCAGACGCTCGGCAACCTCACGCTGCTCGAACAGCACCTCGCCGAAGGCGTGTTCGGCGCGTCGTTCCCGCGCAAGCGCGAGGCCTACGCCCGCAGCGCCCTCGCAGTGACGCGCGACCTCGCCGCCGAGCCGGCCTGGGGCACCGCCGCGATCGCCGCGCGCACCGCTCGGCTCACCGACGCGTTCGTGCGCGTGTGGCGACGGCCGCTGACGACCCTGATCGACGACGACGGGCTGACGCCGATCCTCGACGCGAAGCGACGGCGCGGGTGGCCGCGCTGGTGGGAGCGGGAGTTCGACTACGTCGAGTACCGCGGCGAGCACTGGGAGGTGCACGACGTCAAGGCGCTCTTCAACCGCGTGTTCCGGCGGCTGTGGGCCGATGCGCGCGACCAGGTCGTCGCCTTCAGCGCCCGCCGTGGCGGGCCGATCTTCCCCGCCCGCTCCTGGAACGGTCCCTGGGACGAGCTGGACGACGAGCACTTCCTCTACATGGGGTGGGACTCCAGGTACATGCTCACGGCCGTGCAGGGCGTGCTGGAGGAGGCCGGGGCCGCGCACGAGGTGTTCGTGAAGTACTCGTACCTCGGCGCCGCGATGTAGCAAGCCCCGCAGACAGGGCCTGTCAGTCGCGCGTGCGCGGGCTCTCGCGCTCGTGCACCGGAGGGTCGGGCCACACCTTCGCCACCGCCTCGGTGATGCGGATCGAGCCGGTCTTGGGGTGTGCGGGATCGATGGCCGCGCCGTCGCCGCTGCCGCGCGCGATCGGGATCTCCTGGCTGTCGCTGATCACCTGCGGGTGATGCCGCGCCAGCTCGAAGACGCCGTAGACGGCGACGAGGCCCGCGACGCCGAAGCCGATGAACACCCACAGCGGGGCGTGCGCGGCCTCACCGAGCACCAGCAGGCCGATGAGGATCGCGACGATGGGGTCGATGACGGTGAGCCCGGCGATGACGAGGTCGGGCGGACCCGACGCGTACGCGGTCTGCACGAAGTAGGCGCCGACCGCAGCGGCGGCGACGAGCGCCACGACGCACAGGAGCGTCATCCACTCGAAGGTCGAGTTCTGGATGCGGCTGATCACGACCTTCGCGAGGGTCGCCACGAAGCCGTACATGATGCCCGCGGCGACGATGTAGAAGAGCGCGGTCATCCGGTGGCGCAGCCATTGCCACAGCCCCGTGAAGGCGACGGCGACGACCGCGAGGATCACGAGGATCGTGATCAGCTGGCGATCGCTCACCGGCTCCTCCGACGCGAACAGTGCGGCGAGCAGCACGAACACGAGGATGCCCCCGACGCACTCGACGATCGCGCGCACGGAGCGCTTCGTCGGGGCGTGACCGCTGATGCGGGCGTTCAGCAGGGTCGTGATCACCAGCGCGATCGCGCCGAGCGGCTGCACCACGATCAGCGGCGCGAACGACAGCGCCGCGAGCTGGCAGACGATGGCGAGCGCGAGCATCGCGGTGCCGATGACCCAGGACGGACGGCTCAGCAGCTGCCACAGCTGGCCGAGCTTGAGGCCCTCGGTGCCCGAGCTCCCGCTCAGCTGCTCGACCTTGAGCACGCCCCGGTGCTGGTACTGCGCGCCGAAGGACATGAACACCGCGCCCAGCAGGGCGAGCGGGATCCCGATCAGGATGCGCGGGTCGTCGAAGACGCCGACGAGCACATCCGTCACGTCTCCGAGGTCGGCATCCAACGCGAACACGCCTTGACCCTACCGGCCGGGCCCTCCGGCTAGGCTCAGGACGTGGCCGTTCTGCCGATTCGCATCATGGGGGATCCCGTCCTGCACGCCCCCGCCGCACCCGTGGGAGAGATCACCGACGAGGTCCGCACGCTCGTCGCGGACATGTTCGAGACGATGGATGCCGCGCCCGGCGTGGGCCTTGCCGCACCGCAGGTGGGCGTGCCGCTGCGCATCTTCACGTACAGCTACACCGACGACGACGGCGCGCCCTGGCGCGGGGTCGTGCTGAACCCGGTGCTGTGGATCGCGCCGCTGGAGCCGGGCGCCCCCGACGAGGACGACGAGTCGGAGGGCTGCCTGTCGTTCCCCGGGGAGCGGTTCGCGCTGCGCCGGTCGCAGCGCGCGCTCCTGACCGGTGTCGACCTCGACGGCGAGGCGGTGCGCATCGAGGTCGACGGCTGGCGCGCCCGCATCCTGCAGCACGAGTTCGACCACCTCGACGGCGTGCTCTATCTCGACCGGCTCTCCGACAGCGACTGGAAGACCGTGCAGAAGATCGCGCGCAAGCGCGGGTGGGGTCGTCCCGGGCAGTCCTGGATGCCGGGGGTCGACGACATCGACGCGTAGGGCGAGAAGAACGGCCCCGAGGTGGAGCTCGGGGCCGTTCTGGCTCCCCCACTTGGACTCGAACCAAGAACCTATCGGTTAACAGCCGATTGCTCTGCCAATTGAGCTATGGAGGATCATCCGCGAAGCGGACAACTCAGCCATCTTAGCAAACCGCGACGGTGCGGATCACGAGGTCACGAGGCGGTGATCCGCCTCCGAGCTCGGCGTCCAGATGAGACCCGACGAGCCGTCCTGCGCGACGACGTGTCCCTGCTGCAGCACGAGGCGACGGGCGCCGAGCTCGCCGGGCAGCTGCGGATCGTTGGTGGCGACGAGCGCCGCCATGCCGTACTCGGCACGCCGGCGCACGATCGCGTCGAGCACGACGTGGCGCACTTCGATGTCGAGGTTCGCCAGCGGCTCGTCGGCGACGAGGAGGCGTGGCTCGAGCACGAGGGATCGCGCCAGGGCGACCCGCTGGCGCATCCCTGCGGACAGCTCGTACGGGAACTTGACGGCGGCGCCCAGGGGCAGCTCCACCTCGTCCAGCAGCGCCGCCGTGCGCACCGCGAGCGCGCGCGCGTTCACGCGGCGATCGCGGCTCGTGATCGGCTCAGCGATGATCTCGCCGACCGTCATCCGCGCGTCCAGGTGCGTGCTCGCACCCTGTGCGAGATAGCCGACGTACGCCAGCAGCATCCGCCTCGCGCGGCCGGGGCGGCGCACGCGGATGCCCTCGACGACGGCGTCGCCGCCGGCCACCGAGAGGGGATACACCGCGCGTCCGCTCAGCACCGCGAGCAGACTCGACTTGCCCGAGCCGGTCGGTCCCATGACGACCGCCGCGGCGCCGCGCGGCAGAGTGAGATCGACGCCCTCGATCACGCGGTCCCTCGCGTGGCCCGATCCCGACCAGGAGACACTCAGGTCGGAGCAGACGACGGCGGCGTCACGGATACCGGACATGCGTTCATCCTGCCCGCTCCGGCCCGCGCGCGCCACCCTCTCACTGCCGGGTCGACAGCCGCCGACGCTCCACGTCGAGGTCTCGCAGGCGCACCCGCACCTGACGGCCCTCGGCCGAATCGGCGGGAACGCGCTGCACGGCACCGAGCAGCTCCGCCTTCTCCGCGTCGAGCGCACGCACCAGCACGGCCCGCGCCAGGCTCGCCGCGGACGCGACGGCGCCGGCCTCGTCGAGGGCGGGGAAGTCGGCGGCGAGCAGCTCGGCGGCGAGCGCGCGGTAGGGCTCTCGCACGTCGTCCACCGCCGCCATCGCCCACCCCGGCCGCGCCGCATCCGCGGCGTGCTCGACGATCGCGGCGCGCACCGCGTCGAGCGCGGGGTGCCGGAACGCCGTGGCCGTCGCCTGCGCGAGCAGCTCGGCGTCGAGGCGGTGGCCGTACTGCAGGAAGCCCATGAGCGCGTCACGCTCCAGCACGACGTCCTTCGTGCGCGGCAGCGACGCGAGCGTGATGCCGCTGGGCGCGGCATCCGTCGGCTGCTCCGCCTGATCGTGACGAGCCGGCTCTCGCGTCCCCCTGCCGGCGCGTGCGACCTCGCGACGCACGTCGCCGGGATCCAGCCCGAGCCGGCGCGCCAGCACGCGCACGTACTCGGGCTGCAGCAGCGGGTCGCGCAGCTCCGCGACGACCGGCGCGGCCGCGCGCAGCGCACCGACACGCCCCTCCACACTGGTCAGATCGAAGCCGGCGATCCGCCGGTCGATCACGAACTCGACCATCGGCACCTTCGTCTCCATGAGCGCACGCACCGCGCCGTCGCCCTTGGCGATGCGCAGATCGCACGGGTCGAGACCGTCGGGGGCGACGGCGACGAAGGTCTGCGCGTTGAACCGCTTCGCCTCGGCGAACGCGCGCAGCGCCGCCTTCTGCCCCGCCGCGTCCGGATCGAACGTGAAGACGACCTCCCCCGCCGCCGACTCGTCGCCCATCACGCGGCGCAGCACCGCGATGTGCTCGGCGCCGAACGCGGTGCCGCACGTCGCCACCGCCGTCGTGATCCCGGCGAGATGGCACGCCATGACGTCCGTGTACCCCTCCACCACGACGACGCGGCGCGGATCGCCCCGTGCGATGTCGCGCTTGGCAAGGTCGAGGCCGTACAGCACCTGCGCCTTGTGATAGACCGGCGTCTCGGGCGTGTTGAGGTACTTCGGACCCTTGTCGTCGTCGTACAGCCGGCGCGCCCCGAAGCCGATCGTCTGACCGGTGACGTCGCGGATGGGCCACACGAGCCGCCCACGGAAGCGGTCGTACACGCCGCGCTGCCCCTGCGACACGAGGCCCGCCGCGCTCAGCTCCTCGCGCGTGAAGCCCTGCGCGGTCAGCGCGTTCGTCAGGCCGTCCCACCCCTTCGGCGCGTAGCCGACGCCGAAGTGCGCGGCAGCGCCCGCGTCGAACCCGCGCTCTCCGAGGAAGCGGCGGCCTGTTTCGGCGTCCGCCGTCATCAGCTGCGACCGGAAGAAGTCGGACGCCGCGGCGTTCGCCGCGTACAGGCGCGTGCGTCCACTGGTCTCCGACGGCGCGCCGCCCTCCTCGTAGTGCAGCGCGTAGCCGATCCGCGCCGCCAGACGCTCCACCGCCTCCTGGAAGCTCACGTGGTCCATCTTGCGCAGGAACGAGTAGACGTCGCCCGACTCCCCGCAGCCGAAGCAGTGGTAGAAGCCCGCCTGGTCGCGCACGTTGAAGCTGGGACTGCGCTCGTCGTGGAACGGGCACAGTCCTTTCAGCGATCCGACCCCCGCGGGCTTGAGGGCGACCCGCTCGCCGATGATGTCGGCGATGCGGGTGCGCGCCTTCACCTCTTCGACGTCGGCCTGGGCGATGCGGCCGGCCATCAGGACGGAGCCCCCGATCGCGCGCGCGGAGCCCAGATGCCGAGCGACCCGGCGTCGACCTCGCCGACGAGCCGCGCGTGCCATGCCAGGGCGAGCTGATCGGTGAGGCTCGCCACCTGGTCGACGACGACGCGGCGGCGGCCGGCATCCGTCTCGGCCTGCGCGTAGTCCGCCCGGAACACGGGATCGAGCTCCCCCGGCCCCGCTTCCCACAGCGCCCCCGCGAGTCGCTTGAGCACGCGCCGCTGCTCCTTGTAGAGCTGCTTGCGCCCGTCGATCGACACGACGAAGGCGCCGATGACGCCCTTGAGCACCGCCATCTCGGCCTCGACGACGCGCGGCACGACCACGTGGGCGCGGTAGCGGGTGAGCACCGGCCCAGGGTACGCCTCGCGGGTGGCGGTGGTCGCGGCGCGGGCGAAGCGCCCGATGAGGTCGGAGGTGAGGTTCTTCAGACGGGAGAGGTCGGCGCGCGTCGCGGAGTACGACGTGAGCCACTGCGGCATCCGCATGACGCGATACAGGCCGTCGTCGAGCTCGTCGCGGGCGAAGTCGAACCCGACCCACGTCTGGATGGCCGTCACGATCGCCTCGTGCGCGCGCGGGTCGGTCAGCTGCGCAGGGTCGAGATAGCCGTTGACGATCGCGTCCTCGAAGTCGTGCACCGAATAGGCGATGTCGTCGGCGAGGTCCATCGCCTCCGCCTCGATGCAGCGCACCCGCCCCGGTGCGCCCTCGCGCAGCCAGCCGAACACGGGC
>JASGDZ010000051.1:0-5011 GCA_047606835.1 Microbacterium sp.
GGAGCGACGGATGCCGGAGCGGGTCACCATGAACTGGTGGAAGGAGGAGCGCGGCGCGCGCGTCTTCGTCGACTTCAACCAGGCGGGCCGCGACCGCACGATGGCCGGCGCATACAGCCCGCGCGCGCTGCCGCAGGCGACCGTGTCGACGCCGATCACATGGGACGAGCTCGCCGCGGGCGTCGACCCCGTGGCGTTCACGGTGCGCACGATCCCCGCGCGGCTGGCGGAGACGGGCGACCCGTGGGCGGGCCTGGTCGACCGGCCCGGCCGCATCGACACCCTGCTGGAGTGGTGGGAGCGCGACCTGGCCGACGGCCTCGGCGAGCTGCCCTTCCCTCCCGAGTTCCCGAAGATGCCGGGCGAGCCTGCGCGCGTCCAGCCCAGCCGCGCCCGCCGGCCCGGCGCCTGAAGCGCGCCCCGGGGCAAAGGGGCGGGCGGAGGCGTGGCACGATGGATCGGATGAGCACGCAGCGAGGAGCAGCATGACCGAGATCAGCGCCGACGTCGTCGTCGTCGACCTGGAGGGGACCACGAGCGCCGCCGGATTCATCCTCGGCGACCTGTACGACTACGCGCGCCCGCGCCTCGAGCAGGTGCTCGCGCGGGCCGGTGACGACGAGACGATCGCCGCGGCCCGTGCCGCCGCGATCGACGAGACGGGGCTTGCGGCCGACGCGACGGATGCCGCCATCGCCGACGCGCTGCGCGGGCTCATGGCCCGCGACGTCAAGTCGACGCCGCTGAAGACCCTGCAGGGGATCATCTGGGCGGAGGGCTTCGACGCCGGCGACATCCACTCGCACTTCTTCGACGACGTGCCCCCGCGCCTGCGCGCCTGGCGGGATGCCGGCGTGCGGCTGGCGGTGTACTCCTCCGGATCGGTCACGTCGCAGCGGCCGTGGCTGCGGCACGCCCCGCAGGGCGACCTCGAGCCGCTCATCGAAGACTGGTTCGACACCGTCAACGCCGGCCCGAAGAAGGACGCCGCCTCGTACCGGGCGATCGCCCGCGCGCTCGCGGTCGACCCGGCGCGGGCGCTGTTTCTCACCGACCATCCGGACGAGGTGTCGGCCGCACTGGAGGCGGGATGGCAGGTGGTCGCCCTCGACCGCGAGGGCGAGCCGTGGGCGGGCACCGCGTTCGTGGCACCTTCGGTGCGCAGCTTCGACGAGCTGGAGGTCGCCCCGTGACCGCTCTGCCCGCCCTCGACCGGGTCAGGGCAGCCGGCGCGGCGCTCGCCGCCGAGGCGTCGCGGTTCTCCGCGTACGGGTGGATGCGCGGCACCTCCGGCAACCTGTCGATCGTGCTCGACCGTGACCCGCTCGTGCTGGCGGTGACCGCGTCGGGGCTGGAGAAGTCCGCGCTCACCGACGCCGACGTGGTCGTCGTCGACGCGGACGGCGCGGGCCTCGACCCCGCCGACACGCGGCCGCCGTCGGCCGAGTCCGGACTGCACGCGCACATCGCCGCGCGCACCGGCGCGGGCGCGGTGTTCCACGTGCACGCGTTCGACGCGGTCGTCGCGGGCGAGCGCTGGCCCGGCGGCATCGAGCTGCGCGACATGGAGATGCTCAAGGGCATCGGACATCTCGCCCACGACGAGACGGTCGTGGTGCCTGTCATCGCCAACGACCAGGACATGGCGGTCGAGGCGGCATGGTTCGACGAGGTCTACGTCCCCGCGACCGGCGACGTGCCCGAGGTGCCCCTGCTCGTCGTGGCGCGGCACGGCATGTATGCGTGGGGCGCCGACGTCGCCGAGGCGCGGCGCCACCTCGAGATCGGCGAGTGGCTGCTGCGGTTCGCGGTCGCGACGCGGTAGCGGCTCGGCGCGTTTCGTCCCTGCGTCTCGTCTCTGCGTTTCGTCTCGCTTCGCTCGCTCAACGACCGGTGGGGCGTTTCGTCTCGCTTCGCTCGCTCAACGACCGGGATTGGCTCGCTCAACGACCGGGGTGGTCAGCGGCCGAGAGGAAGGCGGCGGCCGGTCGCCCGGAGCCGATCGAGGTCGTCGCGGCCGTGCAGCCCGGCGTCGCTGCCGAGCCCGGTCGCGACGAGGCTGCCGGCGGCGAGCCCCCACTCCGCCGCCTCGGAGGGCGCCTCGCCGGCCAAGAGCCCCGCGATGAAGCCGGCGCTGAACGCGTCGCCGCATCCGGTCGTGTCGACGACGTCGACGTCCCACGCGGGAAGGCGCAGATCGCGCACCTCGTCGTCGCTGATGCTGACGCCCTCCGCCCCCATCGTGATGAGGAGGGTGGACACCCCCGCGTCGCGGTAGAAGCCGATCGCCGCGTCGCGGTCGGCGGCGCCGGCGAAGGAGAGCGCGTCCTCCAGGCTCGGCAGGAGGTAGTCCACGAAGGGCAGGCACGGCAGCACGGCGTCGCGGTCGCCCGGCGCGCCCGACGGGATGAAGTCCATCGTGGTCGCGATCCCGCGCTCCCTGGCGCGCCGCAGCAGGTCGGCGCCCACGGCGCCGTCGATGCCGGGCAGCAGACACGACCCGCCCAGGTGCAGCACCGCGACGCCGTCCAGGATGCCGTCGGCCAGGTCGTCGGCGCCGAGCGCCGCGTTGGAGCCGATGACGTGCAGGGCAGGACGCGAGCCGTCCGGCCGGATGGGCAGCATCGTCGCCGAGGTGGGATGCTCTGCGCTCACGCGCAGGCGTGAGACATCCACCCCCTCCGCGGCCATCGCCGAGCGCAGATAGTCGCCGAGGGCGTCCGCCCCGACGACCCCGACCGTCGACACCGGCACGTCGAGGCGGGCGAGGTCGACCGCGGTCGCGGCCGCCGTGCCGGCGACGGTGAGGCGGATCTCGTCGAGCAGCGCGATGCCCTGTGCGGGCGGGATCTGCGAGACATACCTGCCGAGGACGTCGGCGACGTGCAGGCCGACGGTGAGGGCGCGCGAGGTCGTCACTTCCGACACCCTATGTCCACGCGCGCACATACGCGCGCGGACATGACCGAGTGTGACGCGCTCGTTGGAGCCGCGTCGCGGGCTCGCCTACGCTCGGTCGGGCGTCGCTGCGGCGGCGCACCTCCACAGCTCGGCGCTGCGCGCCCCCGTCGAAAGTCCTCCACATGAAACGCTCGTCCCTCACCTTCTCGGCCGCGGCCATCGCCGCGGTCCTGCTCCTCGCGGGCTGTTCCGGCGGTTCCGGCACGCCGTCGACCAGCGCCAGCGGCGACGCCGCCGCCGACCAGCCGTTGGCGGGCAAGCTCATCGGGGTCGCGGTCGTGGGCACGCAGCACTTCTGGGACCGTGAGGCGTTCCAGGGTGCCGTCGACGAGATCGAGCGGCTCGGCGGCGAGGTGCTCACCACCGACGGCGGTCGCGACAACACGGTGCACGCCGAGAACCACGAGATCTTCCTCAGCCAGCAGGTCGACGCGGTCATCACGATCCTCGGCGACGCCTCGGTCGACCCGAAGCTCAAGGAGCTGTCGGATGCCGGCATCCCCGTCTTCGGCATCGACCACGCGTCGGAGTACGCCGTGAACAACGCGCAGTCCGACAACGACGTCGCCGGGACAGAGATCGCTCGCATCCTCGGCGACGCGCTGGACGGCGAGGGCAAGGTCGCGGTCTTCAACGCCTTCGGCGAGAGCCTCTCGTTCTGCGGCGAGCGCTACGACGCGTGGCGCGCGGAGCTGGAGAAGGACTACCCCGACGTGGAGATCCTCCAGCCCGAGCTCGCCGAGCAGTTCTCCAACGCGCCGCAGGATGCCGCGGAGCAGACCCTCGCTCTCCTGGAGCGCTACCCGGTCGGCGAGCTCGACGCCATCCACGTCGCGTGCTGGGACCAGCCGGCGATCGGCGTCGTCCAGGCGATCGAGGAGGCGGGCCGCACCGACGTCAAGGTGACCGCGATCGACGCCGGCCCCGAGACCCTGGAGATCATGGCCGAGGACGGGAGCCCGTTCATCGGCAACATCGCCCAGCTGCCGCGCAAGATCGCCACCGTGTCGGCGCAGAACGTCGCCAAGTACTTCCAGGGCGAGGACGTGCCGAAGGTGAGCCTCGTGGACGTCATCCCGGTCGCGGGGCCGGAGGAGGCGAAGAGTGTCTACGAGGAGCTCGGCTACGGCGACTGAGCCCGATGCCGGTCATCCGCAGCCGGTGCTGCGGATGACCGGCATCCGCAAGGGCTTCCCCGGCGTGCGCGCGCTGGACGGCGCGTCGCTCGTCGTGCGCGCCGGAGAGGTGCACGGCCTCGTCGGCGAGAACGGCGCAGGCAAGTCCACCATCATCAAGGTGCTCGCGGGCCTCTACCCCCGCGACGAGGGCAGCGTGGAGATCGCGGGCGTCGAGCACGCCGAGCTCACCGCCGCCGACCTGCACCGCGCGGGCATCCGCTTCGTGCACCAGGAGCTGCAGCTCGTGCCCACGCTGACCGTCGCGGAGAACGCGTTCCTCGGCATCGAGCGCACGGGCGGCCTCGGGCTGAGCGGCCGCGAGATGCGCCGCCGCGCGCAAGAGCTGCTGCGCGACGTGCTCGGCGTCGACATCGCGCCGGGGCGGCTCGTGCGCAGCCTCTCGCCCGCCGAGCGCAAGCTCGTGCAGATCGTGCGCGCCCTCGTCGAGGACGGCACGCGGCTCATCGTCTTCGACGAGCCGACGGCGCCCCTCGGCTCGGACGAGGCCGAGCACCTGCTCGCCACGATCGGTCGGCTGCGCGAGCAGGGGATCTCGAGCCTCTACGTGTCGCACTACATCGGCGAGGTCACGCGGCTGTGCGATCGCGTCACCGTGTTCCGAGGCGGTCGGGATGTCGCTCTGCTCGACGACGTGGGGCCCGACGACGGGGCCGAGATCATCCGCCTCATGGTGGGCCGCGACATCGGGCAGCTGTACCCCGAGCGCGCAGGCGTGCAGGTCTCGCCGCTGCTGTCGGTGCAGGGCATCGGCGACGGCCGGCCCGCCGCCGACGTCTCGTTCTCGGTCGGCCGCGGCGAGATCGTCGGGATCACCGGCGTGCTGGGCTCCGGCGCGTCGGAGGTCGTGGAGA
>JASGDZ010000052.1:0-5896 GCA_047606835.1 Microbacterium sp.
ACGTTGGCGTAGCCGACGCGCCGCGCCACGGCCGGCAGCGGGGCGGTCGAGCGCAGCAGCAGGGCGGCGGCCTCCATGCGGGTGCGGATGCGCCAATCCCGCACGCTCAGACCGGTCTCGGCGAGGAAGGCGCGCTCGAGGGTGCGGCGGGAGGTGTGCGCCGCACGCGCCAGCTCGTCGACGCCGCGATCGTCGCCGGGGTTCGAGCGGAGCGTCTCGGCGACCAGCCGGGCCGGGACGGACGTCGGCATGGGCAGCGCCGCCTGAGCGGCCGGCCCGCCCTCCATGAGCGCGAACAGCTGACGCGTGATGTTGGCCTGCGGCCGGAGGATGCTCGTGCTCGACTGCAGATAGGCGAGCAGCAGCGTGCGCAGGTCGCGGTCGACGGCGACGAGCGTGGGACCGTGGAGGGTCGTCGCGGTGACGTCGCAGTCGAAGAACAGCGGGATCACCACCGAGTTCGCGCGCACCGTGATCGCGTGCCGCACGTTCGCCGGCACCCACAGCGCGTGCCCGACCGGCAGGAAGACGGCGACGTCGTCGAGCAGGAGGTCGGTGCCGCCGCCGCGCACCTGCCACAGCAGCACGTGGTGGTCGTCGTGCACCCGCTCCGGGATCGCCACCGGCGGCAGATCGAGCCGCAGCGACGGGAGGTCGTCGGCCCGTTCGGGTCGCCGGACATCCCGTTTCGCATCGCGCAGGATGCTGCTCATCGCCGTCGACTCCCCTCTGCGGGTCACGTGACACGCCGACGCCCGCTTGTCGCATTCTGCGCACACCTTGGCGCCAACGGCGTCCCGAAAGAGCTTAGCCTCACCTAACTTGGAATGGCGACCGGGTTCGCGTCCCCTCGGCGGCGCGCGACCGCGTCCCCCGCTGCGGCCCGGTCTGTCCCATCAGAGAGGAATCAGCATGCCCGCCTCCGTTCGCAGATCCCGATCCGCTGCGACCCTCGCCGCCGTGCTCGCGGCAGGTCTCGCCCTCGCCGCGTGCTCGACGGGCACCACGCCGACGCCGACCGGCACGGTCGCCGAAAGCCTGCTGCCCCCCGCGGAGGGGGCGACGACCTACCCGCTGACACTGGAGACCTCGTACGGCCAGACCGTGCTCGACGAGCGGCCCGAGCGGATCGCCGTGATCGGCGGGCTCGGCGACCAGGAGTCGGTGCTCGCGCTGGGGATCACCCCCGTCGTCGGCTCCGACGAGACGGCGTACCCGTGGGTCGACGACACCGCTCTCGCGGGGATCGAGACGTTCGTGAACCCGTGGGCCGACACCTTCGACTTCGAGGCGCTGGCCGCCGCGGAACCGGACCTCATCGTCGCGAGCACCTACGGGAACCTGGAGAGCGACTTCGACAAGCTCGCCGAGATCGCCCCCGTGCTGGCCGCGGACCCGATCGGCGACTACTCGTGGGACTGGCGCGACCTGGTGAGCGCCGTCGGCGACGCGACCGACCTCGCCGGTCTCGCCGCCGACGAGATCGCCGAGACCGAGCAGGCCACGAGCGACGCGGCGGCGGCGCACCCCGAATACGCCGGCCACACGGTGTCGATCATCATCAACCGCGGCCAGGAGGCCGGCATCGAGTTCGTGAACGTCGCCGGGTCGCCCGCCGAGGAGCTGCTGGGCGAGCTCGGCTTCGCCGAGCACCCGAACGTGGCCGAGCTCAGCGCCTTCGAGTGGGGCGAGGTCAGCCTGGAGAACATCGGGCTCGTCGACGCCGACGCGCTGCTGGTCGCGCGCCACGGCGGCGACGGCACGATCGAGGAGGCCACCGCGTGGCTGGAGGGCAACGCGCTCTACCAGAAGCTCACCGCGGTGCAAAACGGCACCGTCGCCTACCTCGACCCGAGCGAGCAGACCGGCATGCTGGACCTCGCCTGGGCGTTCAGCTACCCGAACGTGCTGTCCAACCGCTGGACGGTGGCCGAGCTCACGGGCGCGTTCGAGGGGCTCTTCGACTGACCGCGACGACGAGCGCGCCGCGGGCGCCGGAGACCGGGCGGGGGCGCCGGAGCGCGTCCCCGCCCGGTCGGCGCGCCCTCGGGATGCTCGTCGTCCTCGTCGCGCTCGTCGTCGCGGTGCTCGCGAGTCTGGCCTTCGGCGCGAACCCGCTGAGCGTGGACGCCGTCTGGAGGGGCCTGTGGCAGCCCGACGACTCGGATGCGTCGATCATCGTGTGGACGCTGCGGCTCCCCCGCACGGTCGCGGGGATCGTGGTCGGGGCGGCGTTCGGCGTCGCGGGCGCGCTGATCCAGGCGCTGACCCGCAATCCGCTCGCCGATCCGGGCATCCTCGGCGTGGACGCGGGTGCCGGCTTCGCGATCACCGTCGGGGTGGGCGTGTTCGGACTGGCCGGCATCACCGGCTACATCTGGTTCGCGTTCGTGGGCGCGGCGGCCGCGACGATCATCGTCTACGTCATCGGCGCCGCCGGACGCGGCACGACCAGCCCGATCACTCTCGTGCTCGCCGGGGTCGCGCTCGGCGCCGTGCTGAACGGGTGCTCCACGCTCCTGACCCTCCTCGACGAGGAGACCTTCGATGCGGTGCGCAACTGGGGCGTCGGCAGCATCGCGCGCACCTCGCTGGACGACACGGCGTCGGTGCTGCCGTTCCTCCTCGCGGGCGTGGCGATCGCCGCGGTCCTGTCCGGACCGCTGAACTCGATCGCGCTCGGCGACGAGCTGGCCTCCTCGCTCGGCACGCACGTCATGCGCGTCCGCGTGCTCGGGATCGTCGCGGTCACGCTGCTCGCCGGCGGGGCGACCGCGCTCACGGGCGGGATCGCGTTCGTGGGGCTCATGGTCCCGCACGTCGTGCGGTGGTTCACGGGGCCCGATCAGCGGTGGATCATCGCCTGCTCCGCGCTCGGCGCGCCGGTGCTGGTGCTCGCCGCCGACGTGATCGGCCGGGTGATCGCGCGCCCCGGCGAGGTCGAGGTCGGCATCGTGACCGCGGTGATCGGCGCGCCGGTGCTCATCGCGCTGGTGCGCAGGCGGAAGGCGAGCGGCCTGTGACCGGCGTCCACACGTCACCGCACCGTCGTGCCGTCGACTTCGGCTACCGAAGCGGCACGCTGCGCACCCGCTGGTTCTCCGCCCGCCTCGCGGCACGGGTGCTCGCGGTCTCCGCCGCGTGCGTCGCCGTCGCGGTCGCCGCGGCGGTCGTCGCGATCACCCTCGGCGAGTACCCGCTGACCCTCGACCAGGTGCTCACGGCGCTCGGCGGGGGCGGGAAGGACTTCCACCGCACGATCGTCGTCGAATGGCGCCTGCCGGTCGCGGTGGCGGGCGTCGTGTTCGGCGGCCTCCTCGGGATCGGCGGGGCGATCTTCCAGTCGCTCACCCGCAACCCGCTGGGCTCGCCCGATGTGATCGGGTTCGACGCGGGCTCCTACACGGCCGTCGTCGTGGTCATTCTCGTGCTCGGCTCCACCAACTACTGGTCGCTCGCATGCGCGGCCCTCGTCGGGGGGCTCGTGACCGCGTTCGTCGTCTACCTGCTCGCGTACCGGCGCGGCGTGCAGGGATTCCGGCTGATCATCGTCGGCATCGGCGTCTCGGCCGTGCTCGGCTCGGTCAACGCCTACCTCATCACGCGCGCGGACATCGACGACGCCATGACCGTCGGCTTCTGGGGCGCCGGATCCATCGGCCGCGTCTCGTGGGGCTCGATGGGCCCGTCCCTGCTCGTCGCCGCCGTGGTCGTCGCCGCCGCTGCCGCGCTGGCGCCCGCGCTGCGCCGGCTGGAGCTCGGCGACGACGCCGCGACGAACCTCGGCACGCGGCCCGGTCCGGCCCGCCTCGGCCTCATGGTCGTGGGCGTCGCGACGACCGCGCTGGTCACCGCGGCGGCCGGCCCGATCGGGTTCATCGCCCTGGCCGCCCCGCAGCTCGCGCGCAGGCTCACCCGGTCTGCGGGGGTGGGCCTCGTCGCGTCGGCTGCGATGGGTGCCCTGCTCCTGGCCCTCGCGCACCTGCTGTCGCTGCTGATCGCCCGGGTGTTCCAGCCGATCCCGGTGGGCCTCATCACGGTGTGCCTGGGCGGCCTGTACCTGATCTGGCTGCTGATCCGCGAGACCCGCACACACCACGGAGCCACACCATGACCGACACGCCGCCGACCGCACCGACATCCCGCCTCGTCGCAGCGCACGCCACCATCGGCTACGACAGGCAGGTCATCTCCCGCGACCTGTCCGTGGAGATCCCCGACGGGTCGTTCACCGCGATCATCGGACCGAACGGATGCGGCAAGTCCACGCTGCTGCGGGCGCTCGCCCGCGTGCTCTCCCCCACCGCGGGGCACGTGCTGCTCGACGGCAAGGCGATCGGCTCGTACCGCTCGAAGGAGGTCGCGCGCGAGCTCGGACTGCTCCCGCAGAGCTCCCTCGCTCCCGACGGCATCCGCGTCGCCGACCTCGTCGCCCGCGGCCGCGCGCCCCACCAGGGTCTGTTCCAGCAGTGGCGCGCCGCCGACGAGGAGGCGGTCGGCCAGGCACTGGAGACGACCCGCCTCACCGACCTCTCCGGCCGGCTCGTGGACGAGCTGTCCGGCGGGCAGCGGCAGCGCGTGTGGGTCGCGATGCTCCTCGCGCAGGACACCCCGATCCTGCTGCTGGACGAGCCGACGACGTTCCTCGACATCGCCCACCAGTACGAGCTGATGGAGCTGTTGCGCGGCTTCCACGACGAGGGCAAGACCATCGTCGCCGTGCTGCACGACCTCAACCAGGCGGCACGCTACGCCGACCACCTCATCGTCATGAAGGACGGCGCGATCGTCACCGCCGGGCCCGGCGCTGAGGTCGTCACCGCCGAGCTGATCGAGGACGTCTTCGGGCTGCGCGCCCTCGTCGTCCCTGATCCGGTCACCGGCAGCCCCGCCGTCGTCCCGCTCGACCCGCGCGCCGCGCATCGCGTCGACCCGACCGTTCCCGACAAGGAGCAGGAATCCGCATGGCCCGCAGCCTCCGCCCCCTGACCGTCTACCCGATCACCACGCGCACCCTGGAGGTGCTGCGCGTCGCCGACGTCACCCCCGGGATGCGCCGCGTCACGCTCGGCGGGCCGGAGCTCGCCGCCGCGGGGCTCGGAACGCCCGAGCGCACCACGATCGGCTGGGGGCACACCCTCTACGCGCTCGCGCCCGAGGCCTGACGTGGCGTCGGACCAGACCGAGGTGGCCGAGGACCCGGGGGGCGCCCTGGGCCGGACGTGGCCCGGCATCCGGCTCCCCGTGCTCCTGCAGGCCCCGGCCGAGGAACGCCTGTCCGCCCCGCTGAGGCACCGGGGCGCCTCGGCGGCGCGGTTCGCGGTGCGGGTGGTGTTCGCCGCGCGCCGGTTCACGATCCCGGCAGGGCTCCTGCTGGCGCTCAGCATGGTCGGCGAGGCGCTGGTGGCGGTGATCGTCGGCGCGGCGATCGACCAGTGCTTCGCGACGGGAGACGTCGGGCGGCTGCTGTGGTGGCTCGCGGTGCTCGCCGCCGACTTCGCTGCGTTCTCGTTCGCGTTCCGCTTCGGCTCCCGGCTGGGCCTGTACGGCATGCAGCAGGTGCAGCACCGCCTGCGCACGACGGTCACCGACCGCCTCCTGCATCCGGCCGGGGTCGCGCACGGGCACTCGGACGGGGCGGCGCTGTCGGTCGCGACGAGCGACGTGGCCCGGCTCGCGGCGATCATGCAGCTGGGCGTGTACCCGGTCGGGGAGGTCGCCGCGATCCTGTTCTGCGCGGTGTGGCTGTTCCTGCTGTCGCCGTGGCTGGGCCTGGCTGTGCTGGTCGGCGCGGCGGTGCTGCTCGTGCTGCTGTTCGCCGTCGGCGCGCCGCTGCAGCGCCGCTCGCTCGCGCAGCAGGAGCTCGCCGCCGTCGCTCGTCGACGCCGTGGTCGCC
>JASGDZ010000053.1:0-6479 GCA_047606835.1 Microbacterium sp.
CATCCCCTCGGCGCAGCGCGGTCGACGCGCGGGCGACCGCCGCCGCCGACGCGGGACGCTCCTCGGGCTTCTTCGCGATCATCGCCGTCACGAGGTTCTGCACCGGGGCCGCCACGGTCGGAGGCAGCGGCGGCGCCTGTTCGTTGATCTGCGCCATCGCGATCGCCACCTGCGACTCGCCGGTGAAGGGGCGCTTCCCCGCGAGGCACTCGTACGCGACGATGCCGAGCGAGTAGATGTCGGTGGCGGGGGAGGCGGGGTGCCCGGACGCCTGCTCCGGAGACAGGTACTGCACGGTGCCCATCACCTGGCCGGTGGCGGTGAGCGGGACCTGGTCGGCGATGCGCGCGATGCCGAAGTCGGTGATCTTGACGCGGCCGTCGGGGGTGATCAGGAGGTTGCCCGGCTTGATGTCGCGGTGCACGAGGCCCGCGGCGTGCGCGGCCTGGAGCGCGGAGGCGGTCTGGGCCACGATGTCGAGCGTCTTGTCGGTCGACAGCGACTCGTCGCGCTCGAGGATCGTGGACAGCGCCTCGCCGGGCACGAGCTCCATCACGAGGAAGGCCGAGCCGTTCTCCTCGCCGTAGTCGAAGACGCTCGCGATCCCCTCGTGGTTGACGAGGGCGGCGTGGCGGGCCTCCGCGCGGAAGCGCTCGAGGAACCCCGGGTCGCCCATGTACTCGTCCTTGAGGATCTTGATCGCGACCGTGCGCCCGATGACGTGGTCGGTCGCCTCCCAGACCTCGCCCATGCCGCCGACGGCGATGCGCGACTGCAGCTCGTAGCGGCCGCCGAATGACACGCCTTGTGTTGGCCTCATCGCTTGAGCACCGCCTCCATGACCTTCTTCGCGATCGGGGCGGCTATGGTGTTGCCGAAGCCCGATTGACCTTGTCCTCCGCCATCCTCCACGACCACCGCGACGGCAACCTGGGGATTGTCTGCAGGGGCGAATCCGGTGAACCAGAGCGTGTAGGGCGCATCGTCCCCGTTCTCGCCCGTGCCCGTCTTCCCGGCCACCTCGACCCCGTCTATTCTTGCATTGCTTGCGACGCCGTCGCTGACGTTCGCCACCATCAGCTCCGTCAGCTCGGCGGCGAGCTCCGGAGACAGCGCCTGGCTGAACTCGCTCGGCTCGTACGTCTGCTGCACCGACAGGTCGGGGCCGATGACCTGGTCGACCATCATCGGGTTCATGACCGTTCCGCCGTTGGCGATGCCGGCCGCGACCATCGCCATCTGCAGCGGGGTGGCCCGGACATCCCCCTGCCCGAACCCGCCGAGGGCGGTGCGCGCGTCGTCGAGCACCTGCGGATAGACCGAAGGCGTCGACACCAGCGGCATCGTGAACGCGGAGTTGAACCCGTACTTCTCCGCCTCCGCGCGGATGACATCGTCGCCGAGCTCGACGGCGAGCTCGGCGAACGGGATGTTGCAGCTCAGTCGCAGCGCGTCGGCGATCGACACCTCGTCGCCGGTGCCGCACGTGCTCCCGCTGGAGTTGGACACCTGCGTGGTCGTGTCGGGGAGCGTATAGCGGGCCGGGTTCGGGAGCGTCGACTCCGGCGTCCACTCCCCGGAGGCGAGGGCCGCGGACGCGACGACGAGCTTGAACGTCGAGGCGGGCGGGTTGAGGTCGCCCGCGATCGCCCGGTTGTAGAGCGGATGCGTCGAGTCCTCCTCCAGCGCATCGTGCACCTCGTTGACGGCGTCGGCGTCGTGCACGGCGAGGAGGTTCGTGTCATAGCTCGGGCTCGTCACCATCGCCAGGATCCGGCCGGTGTCCGGCTCGATCGCGACGACGGCGCCCTGGAGGTCTCCGAGTGCGTCGTAGGCGACCTTCTGGATGTCGGGCTCCAGGCTCAGCACGACGTTCGAGCCCCGCGGCGACTTCCCGCTCAGGATCCGGTCGATGCGCGACAGGAACTGGGATCCGCCCAGCCCGCTCAGCTGCTGGTTCATCGCCTGCTCGATGCCGGTCGCGGCGCCGAGGACCGGGTTGATGTAGCCCGTCACCGGCGCCCACATCTCGGCATCCGTGTACACGCGCTTCCACGTGTAGACGTCGTCCGACGCGACCGAGGTGGCGATGGGGTCGCCGCCCGCGACGATCGAGCCGCGCTGCACCTCGTAGCTGTCGTAGAGCGCCCGCTTGTTCGCCGGGTCGGCGGACAGCGACTCGGCCTGCACCGCCTGGATCCAGCTCGTCGACGCGAACAGCGCGAGGAACATGATCAGCATCAGGATGCTGAGCCGTCTCAGTTCTTTGGTCATGTCAGCCGATCACCACCCGGGGGCGGCTGCGCACGGCATCCGAGATCCGCAGCAGCAGCGCGACGATGACCCAGCTCGACACGAGCGACGAGCCGCCGGCGGCGAGGAACGGCGTGGTCAGCCCGGTGAGCGGGATCAGCCGCGTCACGCCGCCGACCATGATGAACACCTGCAGCGCGACCGTGAACGCGAGGCCGGTCGCGAGCAGCTTCCCGAAGTCGTCCTGACCGGCCAGGCCGACGCGGATGCCGCGGCTCGTGAACACCATGTACAGACACAGCAGCGCGAACGCGCCGACGAGCCCGAGCTCCTCGCCGAGGCTCGGGAAGATGTAGTCGCTCTGCGCGAGCGGGGTGAGGTACGGGCGTCCCTGGCCGAGGCCGGTGCCGATGAGCCCGCCCTGGGCGAGCCCGAACAGCCCGTTGACCAGCTGGAAGCTGTCCGTGTCGATCGTGTCGGGGTTGAACGGGTCGAGCCAGTTCTGGAAGCGCGCGCCCACGTACGGGAGCAGGCGGGATGCCGAGTACGCCCCCGCAGCCGCGAGCACGACGCCGATCAGCACCCACCCGGTGCGGCCGGTCGCGACGTACAGCATCGCGACGAACATGCCGAAGATGAGCAGCCCCGTGCCGAGGTCGCGCTGCATGACGATGATGCCGAGCGAGACGAGCCAGATCACCAGGAGCGGACCGAACTCCCGCGCGCGCGGCCAGGAGATCCCGAGGAAGCGCTTGCCGGTCGAGGTGAGGCTCTCCCGCGTGCGCACGAGGTAGCCGGCGAAGAAGATCGCGAGCGCGATCTTGGCGAGCTCGCCGGGCTGGAACGAGAAGATCCCGAACGAGACCCACACGTCGGCGTTGGCGTCGGTGCCCAGCCCCGGGATGATCGGCAGGATCAGCAGCACGATGCCGGCGAGGCCGAACACGTAGGTGTAGCGGAACAGCACGCGGTAGTTGCGCAGCAGGTGCACGATGAGGACCGCCGCGACCAGCGCGATGAGCGACCACGCGAGCTGGCGGGTGGAGTAGGCGGCCCAGCCGTGCACTCCCACCGCGACGTCGATGCGGTAGATCATCGCGATGCCCAGGCCCGTGAGCACCATCGCGATCGGCAGCACGAACGGGTCGGCCGAGCGGGCGCGCAGCCGCAGCAGGATGTGCAGCGCGACGGCGAGGGCGGTCGGCCCGCCGCAGTACAGGAGGAACTTCGCGTCGATCTCCTCTGCGGCGCCGAGCTGCACGAGTGCGACCGCGGACGCGTTGATCACGAACGCGAAGGCCAGCAGCGCCAGCTCGCGGTTGCGCTGCGTCTGCGGCATCCGGATCTTCTTGAGCGCACGCACGACGGCGGTGTCGGTGGTCACCTCGGCCGTCATCCCGAGGCCTCCTCGGTGCGCAGGCGCTCGACGATCTCGAGCGCCTCGTCCAGCGAGTCGGCGGAGATCGTCTCTTCGACGGACTGGCGCTGGAACAGCGTGAGGTCGTCGAGCGGGATGCCGGTGTCCTCGTACACGGTCGAGAGGGAGATCGGTCCGAGGCTCTGCTGGATGCCTCGGAACACCACCACGGTGTCGTCGTCGACGCCGACGAAGAAGCGCGTCTGCGTCCAGTTGTAGGCGCCGAACAGCCCCGCCAGCAGCAGCGCGATGACCACCACGAGGCCGACGATCCAGGCGATGCTGCGGCGTCGGGCCCGGCGGCGGTCCTCCTCGATGAGCTCCTCGAGGAACTCGGCCGCCGGCTCGTAGTGCGTCGGCTCGTTCGCCGCCTGCCGGTTCGGGTGCAGCCAGCTGTTGCGGCCCGGCCGCGCGGTCGGCACGGCCACACCGAGCGGGTGGGAGGCCGAGCCGACGATCGAGGGGGTGCCGGAGAAGACCGGATGCTGCCCGCCGACGTCGACGAGCACGATGGTCACGTTGTCCGGGGCGCCGCCGTCGAGGGCCTGCTTGAGCAGGCTGTCGGCGGTGCGGGCGGGGGCGAGCCCCTGCGCCAGCGTCTTCGCGGTGTGCGGGTCGTCGACCACGCCGCACAGGCCGTCCGAGCAGAGCAGCCAGCGATCGCCCGGCTGCGTCGGCATGATGAACGTGTCGATCTCGGGGTGGGGGTCCATGTCGCCGAGCACCCTCATCAGCACCGAGCGGCGCGGGTGGTGGCGCGCCTCCTCCGGCGTGATGCGGCCCGAGTCGACGAGTCGCTGCACGAACGTGTGGTCGGTGGTGATCTGGGTGAGCGTGTCGTCGCGATGGAGGTAGATGCGCGAGTCGCCGATGTGCCCGATGACGGCGTAGTCGTCGACCATGACGAGCGCCGAGACCGTCGTGCCCATGCCGGCGAGCTCGGGTCTTACCGCGACCATGTCGATGATGTCGGCCGCGGCATCCGTCACCGCGGTGCGCAGCGCGCGCTCGGCCTCCGCCGTCGAGGCGTACGGGTGGTCGAGGCTCTGCAGCCGGGCCACCGCGATGCTCGACGCGATGTCGCCACCGGCGTGTCCGCCCATGCCGTCGGCCACGACGAACAGGTTCGTGCCGGAGTATCCGGAGTCCTGGTTGTTCGAGCGGACCTTGCCGGTGTGCGAGATCGCGACGCTCGAGCCTTCGAAGACCATGCGGCCTTACTTCCGCAGCTCGAACGTCGTGGCGCCCACCTTGATGGGAGCGCCCACGAGCACCGGCACCGGGTTCGACACGCGTTGGCCGTCGTGCCACGTGCCGTTCGTGGAGCCGAGGTCCTGGATCATCCACTGCTCGCCCCACAGCAGGAGGCGGGCGTGCTGGGTGGACGTGTAGTCGTCGCGGATGACGAGGCCGGACTCGCTGGAGCGCCCGATCGTGAGCGGCTCGAGGCCGAGCGGCAGCTCCATGCCCGACTTCGGGCCCGAGGTGATGACGATGCGCGACACGCCGTCGGCGGTGGCCTTCTCGGGGGCGCCGCCCTTGGCGCCGCCCTTGTCGCCGACCGCCGGCTTGGTGACGGGGATGAGCGGGCCCGTGGCATCCGCGCCCCCCGCCGGAGCCGGTGCCGCGGCCGCGGTCTCGGGGAGCTTTCGCACCCGCACGCCGAACAGGTCGGCGCGCAGCGAGTACACCACGGCGAACACGAAGAACCACAGCATCACGAGGAAGCCGATGCGCAGCAGCAGCAGGGTCAGCTCGCTCACGGGGCTCCCCCGCCCGGATGATCGAACACCTGCGTGACGTCGGCCGGCGGGCGCTGCGGCAGCGGCGGCGTGGCCTGCGGGACGACGCGGAACACGATGTCGGTGCGCCCGATGCGGATCGTGCTGTCGGGCGTGAGCGCGGCTTCCCGGAAGCGGCGGCCGTCGATCGTCGAGCCGTTCGTGGAGCCGAGGTCGCGCGCCATGGCGCGCTCGCCGTCCCACAGGATCTCGACGTGCTTGCGGCTGGTGCCGGCATCCGCGATCGTGATGTCGGCGTCGCTGCCGCGGCCGATGACGGTGCGCGACTTCGTGAGGGGATGCCGGCGGCCGTCGATGTCGACGACGGCGCGCCACGCCACCTGCCCTGCCGCGGTGCGCGACTCGACCCGGATCGTGCCCGTGGGGACGGCGTCGTCGCGGCGCAGGTCGATCGTGACGGGGCCCGCGAAGCTGTAGCCCTGCGCCTTGGCGTGCTTCTGCACGAGCGCGTCGAGCTCTTCGCCCAGCGTCGGCCCGATGGCGCGCATCTTCTCGTCGTCGTCGGGAGAGAGCCGCACCGTGAGCGAGTTGGGCGCGAGGATGCGGTCGCGGCTGACGACGGCAGCCTTCGTGTCGAGCTCGCGGCGGAGGGCCGACGCGATCTCGACAGGCTGGATGCCGCTACGGAAGGTCTTCGCGAACGCGCTGTTCACCGCGCGCTCGAGACCCTTCTCGAAGCTGTCAAGTAGTCCCACAGGGCTCCTCCGGCAGGCCGATAGTAGGGACATGCTAGTTGCAGAGTCTGGGTGCGCTGTGGAAGTGGTGCACAGAGCCTGTGTGCGGGCGGGCTTGGGCGGGCCCGGCGTGCGGTGCGCGTGCCGCGGTGTGCCCCCGTTCGGGGTGGTCTCTCTCGCGCGCGGTGTGTGGTCTCTCTCGTGTTCGAGCGCCGAGTCCACACATCCGTCGCCGAGCCCATCCTTCCGGCGTCACCCAAGGGATGGATTCGGCGACGAGTGGATGGACTCGGCGGGGGGTGCGGGGGTGCGCGGGGTGGGGGCCGGGGGGCG
>JASGDZ010000054.1:0-5037 GCA_047606835.1 Microbacterium sp.
CGGTGCTGGGGAGCACCGCGCCCGGCGATCAGCGCGCCAGGAAGGCGCGCACCATGGTCGGTGAGGCGTTCAGCCGCGTGTTCTGGGATATTCTGTCCGAGGTTGGGGTGCCGTCTCAGGTCGGCACCGTCGCTCGGGAGGATGGTTCCGTGGAAGAGGCGCGCGTCGCGGTCGTGATCGAGGACGAGGCCGACATCCGGTCCCTGCTGGCCGATGTGCTCGAGCAGGCCGGGTTCACCGTGCACACCGCCTCGAACGGTCAGGACGGCATAGAGCTCATCCGCGAGGTCGACCCCGTGGTGACGACGCTCGATGTCAACATCCCCGGGATGGACGGATTCGAGACGGCCAAGCGCATCCGCGCCGTGAGCTCGACCTACATCGTGATGCTCACCGCGCGCACGGAGGAGATCGACGCCCTGCAGGGGCTGGAGGCCGGCGCGGACGACTACGTCACCAAGCCCTTCCGGCCGCGCGAGCTGCGGGCCCGCATCGACGCGATGCTGCGGCGTCCGCGCGTGCACACCGCCGCGGCCTCCGCCGGCTCCGTCGTGACGGACTCCCACGAGTGGCTCGAGCACAAGGGGCTCAAGGTCAGCCCCGCCACGCGCGTCGCCGTGCTGGAGGACACCGAGCTCGAGCTGACGCGCAGCGAGTTCGACATCCTCGCCGAGCTGCTGGCCTCCGGCCGTCGGGTCGTGAGCAAGGGCGAGCTCGCCCTCATGCTGCGCGGCGAGCGCTACACGGGCACGGAGTACCTCAGCGACAGCGACTCCCGCGCGATCGAGGTGCACATGGCGAACCTGCGGCGCAAGCTCGGCGAGTCTCCGCAGAGCCCGCAGTGGATCGAGACCGTGCGCGGCGTCGGCTACCGGCTCACGGCTCGCTGACCGTCGCGCGCCCGGTTTCGCCGACCAGCACCGAGGACTCGACGCTGAGGGTCGCCTGCTCGGCCGCCTCCCGCGCCCCTCGCACGAGCTGCTCCGCGTCGTAGCCGAACGTGCTGGTGAGCGCCACCCCGACGCCGACGACCGGGATCACGCCGCCTGCGACGGCCCCGAGATCCTCGAACACGCCGCGATAGACGAGGGCCGCTTGTCGGCGCGCCTCCGACGGGCTCTCCGCCGTGATGCACAGCAGAAGTCCCGAGAGGCCGTCTTCGCCGGCGATCGCGCCGGCCGGGGGGTAGCGACGCACGCCTGCGCGCCACGCGTCGCGCACGGAGCGCGCCACCTCGCTGCCGAAGGCCGTGGAGATCTGCTCCAGGTCTTCGATCCGCACCGCGATCACCGCCACGAGCTCCTGACGCCACTGCGCGCGGGAGACGATCTCGTTCAGCATCGCGATGTAGGTGCGGTGCGGCAGGATGCCGTCGCTTCCGAGCGAGTCGGTCGTGCGGCGGGCGAATCCGCGCAGATCGGCGCGTCCCGCGCGCAGCACGGAGGTCACCACGAGAGCGACGATCGTGAGCGGAATGCTTATGAAGCATGACACCTCGGTTCCGAGCCACCGGCGGAACAGCTCGCTGTCGGGTCCGAGGGTGAGGAAGGCGAACAGGCGCGCGAGATAGAACAGCGACTCCACGCCGAGGACGAACGAGAGTCCCCAGGAGGTGCGCTGCCCGCCCATCTCGCCGCGCAGCGCTTCCACGCAGCCGAGGGCCGCGAACACCACGAGGCCGGCGAACATGACGGCGGAACCCGCCCAATCGCCGCCCGTCGGGCCCGGCGCGAGCACCGCGAAGTAGGCCGCGAGCGCGACGACGACCACCGCGATGCCGGTCGGCTGGATGTTGCGCCCGTTGTAGCGCCGGCAGCCGAGCCACATGAACCCTGTGCTCGCGACGAAGCTGCCGTTGCCCACCGCGGCCGCCCACCAGGAGAGATCGCCGAGCGCCCAGACCGTGTAGGCGAGCGTCGTGAGCATCCCGGCGAGGAAGCCGATCGCCCACACCCGTCCGGCTCCCTCGTCACGGCGCACGAGCGTCTCCAGGATGAAGACGACGCCGCCCGTGATGACCACGAGCGCGGTCAGCACGAAGTTCGTCTGGGGGTCGAGGTTCATGGTTGCCTCCCGGACGGGGGATCGGTGCGGCGTGCCGCGTCGCCGGGCAGCTGCGGAACGGCCTCGATCGTGGCGCCTCTGCGCCGCGGCCCGAACGACACCACGGGGTCGGGCGGGGGCTCGGGCAGGGGCATCCGCGGCGCCGGCGACGCCGCGGCCCGCGTGGAGGGCAGCCGCACGAGGAACGTCGACCCCACGCCGGGGGTGCTGCGCACCGTGATGTCGCCGCCGTGGGCACGGGCGATGTCACGGCTGATCGACAGCCCCAGCCCGGTGCCGTGCACGCCGGAGGCGCGTGACGAGCGTGCGCGGTAGAACCGTTCGAACAGCCCCGCGGTCTCGTCCTCCGACATCCCCGTCCCTGTGTCGCGCACCAGCACCCACGTCGAGTCGCCGTCGGACGTGCTGCCGACCATCACCCCGCCGCCGTCGCGGTTGTACTTGATCCCGTTCGTGATGAGGTTGTCGACGATCTGGCGCACGCGCATCGGATCCGCGTAGGCGGGTGCGGATTCCACGCCCGACGCGTCGAGGAACACGGCGCGCTCGGCGGCGCGCGGCTGCAGCGACTCCACGGACTGCCGCACGACGTCGGCGACGTCGATCTCTCGCGGGTTGATGGCGAGCTCCACGGAGGAGCGCGAGGCGCTGGAGGCGGCGAGGATGTCGGCGACGATCGCGAGCAGCCGCTCGGCGTTGCGCTCCGCGATCTGCAACTGGGTGCGCGCGCGGTCCGGCACCGTCTCGTCGTCGATCGCGAGGTCGAGATACCCGAGGATGGACGTCAGCGGCGTGCGCAGCTCGTGCGAGACGGACGCGACGAGATCGTCGCGGGCGCGCAACGCCGTGAGCTCGGCGGTGACGTCGCGGGACACGAGCACCGCACCGGCATCCGCACCGTGCGTGTCGCTCAGCCGTCGCACCGAAACGCTCAGGGCGACGCGCTCCGACGAAGAGGGGCTTCCGAACCACACGACCTGCCCGTCGAACGACTCGCCGGCCAGGGCGCGCTGGAGCGGAAGCTCCTCGTCGGGGACGGGCGTGAGGCCATCGGCGCGGAACGCCGGCATGACGTCGACGGCCTCCTCGCGCACGAGGGCGTGCTGCAGCCTGGCGTGCGTGTCGTTGGTGATCGAGATCTTCCCGCTCGGCGAGATGCGGATGACGCCGAAGTCGACCGCGTCGAGCACCTCCGTGACCGACTGCTCCTGTCGGCGCGCGCGTTCCAGCGCCGTGCCCATGAGCCGGGCCTGTTTGTCCAGGAGGATGCGCTGCGCCGAGGACCGCCGCGCCGTCAGGTAGCCGGAGCCGGCGACGGCGACGATCACGAGCGGCACGAGCAGCCACGAGAACCCGGCCATCGCGCGACCGGTGATCACGATCGTCGCCACGAGGATGAGCATGATCGACACCGAGCCGAGCGCGAGCCCGATCAGGCCGAACGACGACGCGAGCCAGACCGCCGGGAAGATCCAGAGCAGTCCGAACGTCGACTGCGGGGAGGACAGGTGCATGACGCCGATGGCCAGGATGTCGGCGGCGGGGACGACGGCGAGCCATCCGAGCGGGAACGAGCGCCACGGGACGATGAGCGTCGCCGCCGTCGCCAGGAAGATCAGCGTGACCCCGGCGAAGAAGACGTCCAGATCATCCGCGTCCCGCTGTGCCAGCACGGCGAGGGTCAGCGCGAGCACCACCGCGCCCAGCAGGAGCTGGTTCAGCGCCGCCGTGCGCTCGAGGGTGCTGTCGGAGACCGTCCGAAGGGACCTCAGGCGCGAGCGCAGCGTGGGTCCGCGCACGTCCGACATACCCCGAAACTACCGTCCCGCGCGCCCGCCGTGGCGGCGCCGCGGCGGGTTCTTCGCACGGAGCTCGTGACCGAGACGGCTCGCTGCGCGCGAGACGCCGTTCACTCTCACGCGCAGCGAGCTGTCTCACGCCCCGAGCGCGGCAGAGGCCGGGACCCCGAAGGATCCCGGCCTCTGCGCGCGGTGCCGACGCTCAGCGTCCGGAGAGCTTCTCCCGCAGCGCCGCGAGCGACTCGTCGTCGGCGAGCGTGCCGCCCGGCGTCGACTGGCTGGAGAACGACGACGCGTCCTCGCCGCCCTTGCCCGTCGACTCGGACTCGAGGGTCTTGGCGACCTGGGCCTTGTGCGCCTCCCAGCGGGTCTGCGCGGCGGCGTACTCCTGCTCCCACTTCTCGCGCTCGGCGTCGGAGCCTTCCTTCCACTGCTGCGTCTCGACGTCGAAGCCCTCGGGGTACTTGTACTCCCCGTTCTCGTCGTACTCCGTCGCCATGCCGTAGAGGGCCGGGTCGAACTCTGTGCCGTACGGGTCGACCGACTCGTTGGCCTGCTTGAGCGACAGCGAGATGCGGCGGCGCTCCAGGTCGATGTCGATGACCTTGACGAAGACCTCTTCGCCGACCGAGACGACCTGCTCGGCGAGCTCGACGTGCTTGCCGCTGAGCTCGGAGATGTGCACGAGCCCCTCGATGCCGTCCGCGACGCGCACGAACGCGCCGAACGGCACGAGCTTGGTGACCTTGCCCGGCGTGACCTGGCCGATCGCGTGCGTGCGGGCGAAGACCTGCCACGGGTCCTCCTGCGTCGCCTTCAGCGACAGCGAGACGCGCTCGCGGTCGAGGTCGACCTCGAGGATCTCGACGGTGACCTCCTGGCCCACCTCGACGACCTCGGAGGCGTGCTCGATGTGCTTCCAGCTCAGCTCGGAGACGTGCACGAGGCCGTCCACGCCGCCGAGGTCGACGAACGCACCGAAGTTGACGATCGACGAGACGACGCCCTTGCGGACCTGGCCCTTGTGCAGGTTGTTGAGGAACGTGGTGCGCGACTCGGACTGCGTCTGCTCGAGCAGGGCGCGGCGCGAGAGCACGACGTTGTTGCGGTTCTTGTCGAGCTCGAGGATCTTCGCCTCGATCTCCTGGCCGAGGTACGGCGTGAGGTCGCGGAC
>JASGDZ010000055.1:0-5486 GCA_047606835.1 Microbacterium sp.
CTGACATGGCGGCACAGATCGGGGGCGCCATGTCAGGAAACTGCCGCCCGACGAGGGGGAACCCAGGGAGGCGAGCGTGGTGAGTGACCCGAGCCAGTATGTGCGGCAGCGCGAGAAGGGGACGCGGGATGTCACCTACCCGCCGGCACCGGAGCCGCTCGCGGTTCCGGTGCACGACAACCACGCACACCTGGAGATCGCCGACGGCCCGGCGGACGCCGGCGGGCTGAGCCTCGACGAGCAGCTCGCCCGCGCCGCGGCGGTCGGGGTCGCGGGCGTCGTGCAGGCCGGGGGCGACATCGAGTCGAGCCGCTGGTCGGCGTGGGCCGCGGCATCCCACCCCCGCGTGCTGGCCGCGGTCGCGATCCACCCCAACGAGGCGCCGGCGTATGCCGCGCAGGGAATGCTCGCAGAGGCGATCGCGGTGATCGACGAGCTGGCCGCGCAGCCGCGCGTGCGGGCGATCGGCGAGACCGGGCTCGACTTCTTCCGCACCGACGAGGCCGGCATCCCCGCGCAGCGGGAGAGCTTCGAGGCCCACATCGCGCTCGCCAAGAAGCACGGCATCGCGATGCAGATCCACGACCGCGACGCGCACGACGCCGTGCTGGAGACCCTGGAGCGGGTGGGGGCGCCCGACCGCACGGTGTTCCACTGCTTCTCGGGCGACGCCGACATGGCGCGCGTGTGCGCCGACCGCGGCTACTACCTGAGCTTCGCCGGCAACGTCACGTTCAAGAACGCGCAGAACCTGCGCGACGCGCTGGCGGTCACGCCGCGCGAGCGGATCCTCGTCGAGACGGATGCCCCGTTCCTCACCCCGACGCCGCACCGCGGGCGTCCGAACGCGCCGTATCTCGTGCCGGTGACGGTGCGGTTCATGGCCGCCGAGCTGGAGGTCGAGCTCGACGAGCTGTGCGCGCAGGTGGCCGCCAACGCGCTCGCCGTGTACGGCGCGTTCGACGGCTGACGCGTCGGGATGCCGCGCATCGCCTCCGTCCTGGCCACGCTCCAGCGGATCGCCTGATCCCGAGCCCCCGCGAACGGCCTTCATGGCATCGCGTCGATCATCCCTCCGGCACCGCGGGCGGGGGGACGCCGTCGTCCACCGGCCGCGCCGCCGCGATGTGCGAGAGCGACCGCCACACGACCGCGAGCGTCACCGCCGATCCGGCGAACGCGAACCACCACGGCGCGCTGAGCCCCCACGCCTGGGCGATGACGCCGCCGAGCGCCTGCCCGATGACGAGTCCGCCGTAGATGCCGACCATATAGACGGATGCGATGCGCCCCTGCAGCTGAATCGGCACGAGGCGCTGGCGCACCGTCGTGGAGATCGTGCCCCACACGAACGCGTAGGCGCCGAACCCGAACATGATGACGAACGCGACGACACCCGACGCGGCGAGCGCGAAGGCGAGGTGCATGAGCACCTCCAGCGACAGGCACACGCGCATCAGGACGGCGAACGAGATGTGACGCTCGAGCCAGCCGAAGCATCCGATGCCGACGAGCCCGCCCAGCGCCGACGCGGTCATGAGGCTGCCGAAGCCGACCGCGCCGAGGCCCAGGTGCTCGGTCGCGTACAGCACGAGGATGCTCCACGGCGCCGCCCACGTCACGTTGAAGACGAGGATGACGACGACGAGGGTGCGCACCGGCGGGTTCCCGCGCAGCCAGCGCAGGCCCTCGCGGATCGGCTGCCCGGCCCGACCCTTCGCCGGCGCGTCGCGCGGCGGCGCCGGCGTGCGCGCGATGCGCGAGACGAGCAGCACCGCGAGCGTCACGCACAGGATCTGCGTGAGGAACGGCCAGGACGACCCCACCGCGAACAGGAACGCGCCCAGCGGCGGCCCCGCCAGCTGGTTCCCGACGAGGAAGCCGGCCTGCATCCGCGCGTTGCCGATGCCGAGGTCGGCGGGCGGCACGAGCATCGGCAGCAGGGTGCTCCCCGCCGAGTCGGCGAAGACCTCGGCCGTGCCGTAGAGGAAGGAGAAGGCCAGCACGATCCACACGTTCGCGTGGCCCGTGACGAGCACGACGACGAGGCCCAGCACGATCGCGGCGCGCGTGCCGTTCGCGAGCATGACGAGCCGGCGGCGGTCGTGCCGGTCGGCGACGGCTCCGGCGAGCAGCCCGAACAGCAGCCACGGCAGGAACTGCATCATGGCGCCTGCCGCGACGAGGAGCGGCGACGACGTGAGCGACGCGATGAGCAGCGGCGCCGCCGCGAGCGCGATGCCGTCGCCGAGGTTGCTCGTCCACGACGAGCCGAGCAGCCACCGGAAGTCCCGGCCGAGCCGGCGGGGTGCGATGAGCTCGCCGACGGAGGGCATCCCGCCATCCTATGAGCGCCGTGTCCGGGTCCGGCGATCGAGCCCTTCGATACACGCCGCCTGCGGTGGCGCACTCAGGGACCACCCTTCGATACACGCCGCCGCCTGCGGCGGCGCACTCAGGGACCGCCCTTCGATACACGCCGCCTGTGGCGGCGCACTCAGGGACCGCCCTTCGATGTACGCCGCCTGCGGAGGCGCACTCAGGGACCGTGCCCGCGCGCAGCGCGGGTGTATCGGGGTCGATACGGTGGATCCATGCCCGTGACCCTGCTCGGCGCCGCCGAGATCCGTGCGCTCGCCGGCGAGCTCGACGTCACGCCGACGAAGAAGCTCGGCCAGAACTTCGTCGTCGACGCGAACACGGTGCGGCGCATCGTGCAGGTCGCCGGCGTGTCGGCGGGGGATCGCGTCGTCGAGGTCGGCCCGGGGCTGGGGTCGCTGACCCTTGCGATCCTGGAGGCCGGGGCATCCGTCACCGCCGTGGAGATCGACCACCGGCTCGCCGCCCGCCTGCCCGGCACGGCCCGCGATCACGGCGTGCCGGAGGGCGCGCTGACGGTGGTGGATGCCGACGCCCTGCGCGTCACGGACCTGCCCGGCGACCCCGGGGTGCTGGTGGCCAACCTGCCGTACAACGTGTCGGTGCCGGTGCTGCTGCACTTCATGGAGACGTTCGGGCGCCTGGCGCGCGGCGTCGTCATGGTGCAGGCCGAGGTGGGGGAGCGCCTCGCCGCCCCGCCGGGGTCGAGAGTGTACGGCGCCCCGAGCGTCAAGGCGGCGTGGTACGGGTCGTGGCGACTGGCCGGCACGGTGTCGAGGCAGGTGTTCTGGCCCGTGCCGAACGTCGACAGCGTGCTCGTCGCGTTCGACCGCGACCTGGAGCCGCGCGGCACAGACGACGAACGGCGCCGCACGTTCGCGCTCGTGGACGCCGCGTTCCAGCAGCGGCGCAAGATGCTGCGGCAGGCGCTGTCGGCGATGCTCGGCGGCTCGGCGGCTGCGGCATCCGCCGTGCTCGAGCGGGCGGATGTCGCACCCACCGTGCGCGGCGAGCAGCTCGGCGTCGACGACTTCCTGCGCATCGCGCGCGTGCACGCCGCCTGACGCCTCAGAGGACGCCGCGCTAGGGTCGACACGTGACCGACGACGCATCCCGCTTCCGCCCGAACGTCCCCGACCTCCACCGTCCCTACGCCGCGGCGCCCGACCGATACACCGGCACCGGATACCGCCAGGTCGGCGCGTCGGGGCTGTTCCTCCCGCCGATCTCGCTCGGGCTGTGGTGGAACTTCGGCGACAACATCCCGCTCGACAATCAGCGTGCGCTGCTGCGCCACGCGTTCGATCGGGGCATCACGCACTTCGACCTCGCGAACAACTACGGGCCGCCCTACGGCTCGGCCGAGAAGAACTTCGGGCGCCTGTTCGCGGAGGACTTCCGTCCGTATCGCGACGAGCTCATCATCTCCTCGAAGGCCGGCTGGGACATGTGGCCGGGGCCCTACGGCGACTTCGCGAGCCGCAAGTACCTGCTCGCGAGCGCCGACCAGTCGCTGGCCCGCATGGGGCTGGACTACGTGGACATCTTCTACTCGCACCGCGTCGACCCGGTGACCCCCATCGAGGAGACCGTCGGGGCGCTCGACACTCTGGTGAGGCAGGGGAAGGCCCTCTACGTCGGCATCTCGTCGTACAGCGCCGAGCGCACGGCGGTCGCCGCCGCCGTCGCGCGCAGCCTCGGCACGCCGCTCGTGATCCACCAGCCCGCGTACTCGATGCTCAACCGCTGGATCGAGGACGGCCTGACCGGCGTGCTGCGCCAGGAGGGCATGGGCGCGATCGCGTTCACGCCGCTCGCGCAGGGGCTGCTGACGAACAAGTACCTCGGCGACGGGACGGCGCAGCGAGCCCAGCAGCGCTCGTCTCTTCCCGGCGAGCGGCTCTCCGACAGCGCGCTGAGCGCGCTGCGCGGCCTCGACGCGATCGCCCGGGAGCGTGGCCAGACCCTCGCCCAGTTCGCGATCCAGTGGGTGCTGCGCGACCCGGTCGTCTCCTCCGCGCTGATCGGAGCATCCAGCCCCGCCCAGCTCGACGAGAACCTCGCCGCGCTCGACGGCCCCGCGTTCACGCAGGAGGAGCTGCAGGAGGTCGACGGGCTCGCGGGTGCGATCGACGTCGACCTGTGGGCGGTGTCGGCACAGGCCTGACGCATGGTGCTCTCCGCCGTCGACAGCTCCGTGCACGTGCGCGCACCGGGCAAGCTCAACCTCTTCTTCGAGGTGGGCCAGCGGCAGGATGACGGCTACCACGACGTCGCCTCGGTGTACCAGGCCGTGTCGCTCTACGAGGACGTGTGGGCGACGGATGCCGCGGGCTTCTCGATCTCGGTGACCGGCGCGGTGGACGTCTCGGGCGTGCCCGAGGACGACCGCAACCTCGCGCTGCGCGCGGCGCGCGCGGTCGCGCAGCGCATCGGCTACGACGGCGGCGTGCACCTGGAGATCGTCAAGCACGTGCCGGTCGCCGGCGGCATGGGCGGCGGATCGGCGGATGCCGCGGCGGCCCTCGTCGCGTGCGACGCGCTGTGGGGCGCCGACCTCGGCACGCAGGAGCTGCACCGGATCGCCGCGCGCCTGGGCGCGGACGTGCCGTTCGCGCTGATGGGCGGCACGGCCGTCGGCACCGGCCGCGGCGACGTGCTGAGCCCCGCGCTCGCGCGTGCGCGGTTCGACTGGGTGATCGTCACGGACGAGTCCGGGCTGTCCACGCCGGAGGTGTATCGCGCCCTCGACGACCTGCGCGCGCGGCGGGCGCCCGACATCGCACAGCCCGAGCGCGCCCCCGAGGTCGACTCCGTCGTGCTGCAGGCGCTGCGCGCGGGCGACCCGGCGATGCTCGCCGAGGGCGTGCGCAACGACCTGCAGGACGCGGCGCTGGCCCTGCATCCTGCCCTGCGCGACGTGCTCGCGCTCGGTGAGGAGGCCGGTGCGCTCGCGGGGCTCGTCTCGGGCTCGGGGCCGACGATCGCCTTCCTCGCCGCCGGCCCGCAGGACGCGCTGGAGCTGCAGGTGACGCTCAGCGCGTCGGGGCGCGCGGCGCTGCACGTGCACGGCCCCGTGCGCGGCGCGCACGTGCTGGGCTGACCGA
>JASGDZ010000056.1:0-2750 GCA_047606835.1 Microbacterium sp.
CCCCCGCGGCCTCCTCGGCAGCTGCGAAGTACCGCACGCGCGTCACGCCTTCTCCCAGCCCGCGGCGAGCGCGGTGATCGCCGCCACGGCTTTGCGCACGTCGTCGGGGGAGCCGCCGGCGCGTCCCGCCACGAGGCCTGCGACGAACGCGCTGAACGGTGCGGCGGGGCGCGCGACTCCGATCGACACGTCGCGCGCGAGGTCGAGGATCAGCGCGATCGGCACGTCGTCGGGCCCCAGCGCGAACCGCTCGCGCAGCGCGTCGGCCCACGCGTCCAGGGCCTCGGGGGGCAGATGCTCAGCCATCCAGTCGCTCCTTCGCTCGCTTCAGATCCTCCCACGTGTCGATGTCGTCGGTCGCGTCGGGCGCCGCCACCACGGCGATCGCGAGGTCGTCGAGGAGCGCGCGCATCGGCGCGTTCCGGCCGCGGTCCGGGAGGCGCTGCGCGGCATCCCGCAGTGCGGCCGTGCGGTAGACGCCGGTCAGCCACTGCGGACGGCTCGACGCGTCGGCGAGGCACAGCCCGTCGGTGTCGGAGGGCAGGAGCAGGATGTCGCACACGAGCCGCGAGACCGCGGCGTCGACCGAGGGGAGGTCGCATGCCAGCACGAAGGTCCATTCCGGGTCGGGGGCCGCCGTCCACGAGTCCAGGGCGGCCACGATGCCCGCGACCGGACCGCCATAGGGTGGATCCTCCCGCGCCCACTCCGCGGTCAACGAAGGGTCGAGCACCGGCGCTGCGATTGTGATCGGGTGGGCCCCGGCATCCGTCACGGCGTCGACGGCGGCATGCAGCAGGGTGCGCCCGCCCACCTCGAAGAGCGGCTTCACCGCGCCGTCCATGCGCGCGGCGCGGCCCCCCGCGAGCAGGATCGCGCCGAGCGTCGCAGTCATGACCCGTCGGGCCGCAGCCACGAGCCCGAGCGTCCGCCCTCCTTCGCGGTGATGCGCACGTGCTCGATCGACGTCGCGCGGTCGAGGCCCTTCACCATGTCGACGACGGCGAGCGCCGCCACCGACACGGCGGTGAGCGCCTCCATCTCGACGCCGGTGCGGTCGGCGGTGCGCACGGTCGCGGCGATCTCCACGCCGTCGTCCTCGACCGACAGGTCGACGACGCAGCCGTGCACCCCGATCACGTGCGCGAGCGGCAGCAGTTCCGGCGTGCGCTTGGCGGCCTGGATGCCGGCGAGCCGCGCGACCGCGAGCACGTCGCCCTTCGGCACGGTGCCGTCGCGCAGCGCGGCGACGACCTCCGGCGCACAGCGCACGAATCCGCGAGCGGATGCGGCGCGCACGGTCGGCTGCTTCGCGGTGACATCCACCATGCGGGCGTTGCCTCCGTCGTCGAGGTGCGTGAACCGGATGCTCATGAGATCAGCATGACATCGACCGGGTCGCCGGCGGCCACCGCGTCGACGTCGGCGGGCACGACGGCGAACGCCTCGGCGAGCGCGAGTCCGCCCGCCAGGTGCGACCCCGAGCCGCCCGCCGTCGCCGGCCGTACGCTCCAGCGCGCCGGGTCGCTGCGGTCGATCGCGGCGGGAAGGTACTGGCGGCGACCGGGCGGCGTGCGCCACCCGGCGGCGGCGGGCAGCCGCAGCACCGGACGATGCAGCGCCGTGCGCCCCTGCATCGCCAGGAGCGCCGGCCGCACGAACACCTCGAACGACACGGCGGCGCTGACCGGGTTTCCGGGCAGCCCGAACAGCAGCGTGCCGTGCTCGGTCGCGCCGAACCCCTGGGGTTTGCCCGGCTGCATCGCCACGCGGGAGAACGCCATCGCGCCGGCGAGCGTCGTCTTCACGACCTCGTAGGCCCCCGCGCTCACCCCGCCCGACAGGATCACGGCGTCCACGCGCTGGGGGGATCCGGGGTCGAGCACGCGGTCGAGCAGTCGTCGCAGGTCGTCGCCGTCGTCGTCCACCGACGCGACGTGCGTGGCGAGAGCGCCGGCCCGCACGACGAGGCCGGCCAGCACATGGCTGTTCGACTCGGGGATCTGCCCGCGTCGCAGCGGCCGACCCGACTCGACCAGCTCGGAACCCGTCGACACGACGGCCACCGTCGGCCGGCGGCTGATGCTGACCTCGGGGATGCCGGCGGCCGCTGCGGCGGAGAGCTGGAACGGTCCGAGCTCGCCGCCGGGGGGAAGCAGCTCGTCTCCGACGACGGCGTCCCCGCCGCGGCGGCGGATGTGTGCGCCGGGGCGCACAGGAGCGCGCAGCACGACGATCTCGCCGAGAGAGTCGGCGAGCCCGCCCGCGGTGTCTTCGAACGGCACGATCGCGTCGGCATCGGCGGGCACGGGGGAGCCGGTCATGATCCGCGCCGCCTCGCCCCGCCCGAGCGCCGGGTCGAGGTCGGTGCCGGCAGGCAGGTCGGCCACCACGCGAAGGTGTGCGGGCGTTTCGGCGGTGGCGCCCGAGACATCCGCGAACCGCACGGCGAATCCGTCCATCGCGGAGTTGTCGAAGACGGGGATGTCGACGCGCGCCCGCAGCGGTGCGCGCAGCGTCGCGCCGAGCAGCGTCGCGTGCGAGGAGCGGATCGGCACGGTCTCGGCGGGCAGGACGCGCACCGCGGCCAGCACGTCGGCGAGCTGCTCCTCGACGGAGCGCATGCCGCTCACGCCCAGACCGTCCGGGGCGCCGCCGCGCCGCCCGGCGCCACCGTGTCGCCGGGCACCGCCGCGCCGCCCGGCGACACCGTGTCGGCCGTCCACGAGTCCATGCCGCCCGCGAGGATC
>JASGDZ010000057.1:0-15281 GCA_047606835.1 Microbacterium sp.
CGCCGCACGGCGCCCCGCCACGTCGGCGGGTCGTGGCGTGCTCGTGCGCACGCTCGCGGCCGCAGCGACCGGGTCGGCGCGCGTCGTGCGGCGCGCGCTGGGCGGCGTCGACGCGCTGCAGATCCCGCAGCGGCACGGCGCGCTCCCGGTGCTCAGCGACCGGCTCATCCGGCTCTCCCACGCCGCAGGAGTCGAAGTGCACGTGTGGACGGTGAACGACGTCGACACGATGCGCGGGCTCGTGTCCCGAGGCGTGGACGGCATCGTCACCGACCGCGCCGATCTCGCCCTCCCGGCGCTCGTCTCCCGACCGCAGCGAGGTTAGCAGTCCGCTGTGCGTTGACTGGGAAAGCGCCCATCCATCGCCCGCTCGGAGTAACCGCCCAGCCTGGAGCGTTATACCTGACACAGCGAGGAGAGGACCACAAAATGGCAGACCGCAGCCTGCGCGGCATCCGTCTCGGCGCCCAGAGCCTACAGAGCGAAGAGGGCGTCGTGTTCATGGAGCGCGCCGAGCACATCTACACCTGCACGTCGTGCGGACGCGACACGAAGCTCATGTTCGCCGCCGACGCCGAAGCGCCCGAGACCTGGGAGTGCCGCACGTGCGGCGCCGAGGCGGCGCTGCGCGTCGGGGAGAAGACGGTCGAGGTCGACCACAGCAAGGACAAGGCGCCGCGCTCGCACTGGGACATGCTGCTGGAGCGCCGCAGCATCCCCGAGCTCGAAGAGCTCCTCGAAGAGCGTCTCGCCCACCTGCGCGCCCGTCGCGGGGCAGGCGACGACGTCACGAAGGACCGCCTCTCCGCCTGAGCGGCCGGCCGACGCCGCCTTCGCGCATCCTCACGGCCACGCCGAGCACCGCGACGGCAGCCACACCGCCCCACCCGAGCAGCGCCTGAATCCACGGTCCGAGCACGACGGCGGGCGTGAGGCCCGTACGTAGCGGGACGTCGACGAGGAGTGCGCCGGCGCTATCCGCCTCCAGCCCCGCGATCTCGGAGCCGTCTGGCGCGATCACCTGGCTCGTGCCCACCGTCGAGATGTTGACGACGGCACGGCCGGTTTCGATCGCGCGCATGCGCGCGAACGCCAGCTGCTGCAGGTTCTCCGACGTGCCACGGAAGTCGGCGTTGTTCGTCTGGAAGACGTAGACCTCCGCCCCGCCGAGCGCTCCGTCGCGCACGACGTCGTCGTAGATCACGTCGAAGCAGATCGCGAGCCCGACGCTCACCCCGTCCACGTCGAACACCGGCGACGCCGTGCCCGGCGTGTACTCGCGCTGGATGAGGTCGATGAGGTCGGGGGCGAACGTGCGCCACAGCCAGCGGTCGGGAACGTACTCGCCGAACGGCACGGGATGGCGCTTGTCGTAGGTCTGCAGCGGACTGTCGGCGTCTGCGTCCCACAGCAGGGACGAGTTGAAGTACTCGTCGCCGCGCTTCGTGATCGCGCCGATCACGAGCGGAGCGCCGACGCGCTCGGCGAGCGAGTCGAGGACCTCCGCCGTGACCGCGTCGCGCGTCGGATCGGAGTCGACACCCCCCTCGGGCCACACGAGCACGTCCATCGGCTCGCCGACGATCGGCGCGGTCGCCTGCAGTTGAGCGTTGAGCACGGCGTTCGCCGTGTACTCGTCGAAGTACCCCGCCGGCCCGTTGCCCTGCACCGCCCCGACACGCAGGGTGCCGGCATCCGTCGTCGGGAACTGCGGCAGCGCGAACAGCACGGCGACCGCGATCGCGGTGGGAAGCAGGGGTCGCGGGTCGCGCCACCGGGCCTCGCGCACGCACTCGACGGCCGCACCGCACGCGAACACGACGAGGAACGTCAGCCCCGACATCCCGACCCACGACGCCACCTCCGCGAGCGGTCCGTTCGACTGTGTGACGCCGACGCGCGCCCACGGGAACCCGCCGTAGGGGAAGACGCCCTGGATGAGCTCTCGCATCGTCCACAGCGCCGCGACGAGGGCGGGAAGCGTCACCAGACGCGCCCAGCGGCCGGGGAGCGCGCGAGGCAGCCAGCGATACGTCAGCGCGATCGGGATGCTGCACGCGGCGGTGAGAAGCGCCTCCAGCGTCGACAGTGCGAGCCACGGCACGGGCCCGAGGTAGCGCGCCGTGAAGGCCAGGTTCGTGAGGGAGAACGCCGCTGCGAACGCGAGCCCGACGATCGCGGCCGACCGAGCGCGGCGGCCGTCGAGGCCCACGAGCACGAGCGGCACGGCGACGAACGCCGCCGGCCACCACGCCAGCGCCGGATACGCCGCCGTGAGCAGCAGTCCGCCCGCGATGGATGCCGCGATCGCCACCCACAACGGCGGGATCGGGCGTCGTTCGGGCACGCAGTCGAGCCTACTTCCGGTGGTCGATGTGCCTGAGCGATCACCGGATCTCGATACGCCGCGCCCTCGGCGCGGCACTCGATCACCGGGGCAGTGGTTCGGGGAGGACGTCAGACCGAGCTGTATGCGACGATCCCTCGACGCACGGCGTCGAGCGCCCGCCGGGCGGTGGCCGCGAGATCGCCCTCGGCGACCATCGACAGCTGGTCGAGGAGGTCGATGGTCTGCTTCGCCCAGCGCACGAAGTCGCCCGCGGCCATGTCCGCCTCCGCGAGCACGCGGTCCAGGGGCATGCCGCGCGCCCACGAGTGCATCGCCTGCGCGAGCCCCGCCGACACCGGCGCGGAGCCGGGGAGGCTGTGCTCGCGCTCCAGGTCGTCGAGCCGCGACCACAGCTCGTGCGTCTCGGCGAGCGCCGCGCGGAACGGGCCGCGGGGCATCCGATGCTCTCCGGTCTCGCCCTCGTCCCGGCGGGGCTCGTACACGAGACAGCAGGCAAGGGCGGCGAGCGAGGCGGCATCCAGCCTCTGCCACAGCCCGAGGCGCAGCGACTCGGCCACGAGTAGGTCGCGCTCGCCGTAGATGCGCCGCATCGTGCGTCCCGCCGGCGTGAGCGTCGTGCGACCCCCGACGGCGCGCACGTAGTCGAGCTCCTGCAGCACGTCGACCACGCGGTCGAAGATGCGCGCCACGGTGCCCGTGCGGCTCTCGATCTGGCGCCGCAGTGCTTCGATCGTGCGCTTCAGCTTCCAGAACCTCTCCGCCCAGCGCGCGTGGTGCTCGCGGTCGGCGCACTGGTGGCACGCGTGCCGATGCATGCGTCGGCGCAGGTCGGCGATCTCGCGCTGACGGCGGTCGCGCGTGGCCCGCCCCGCCCCGGCGTCCTTGCGGTTGAGCTTCTCCAGGTCGCTGAGCTCGCGCCGGATCGCGGAGTAGTCCGTGAAGTCGCCGCGGTCGCACGTCATGGCCTGCGCGTAGCCGGCGAGCGACTCCTCGGCATCCCTCACCTGTCGCGCCAGCCCCACCACCGCGCGGTCCGCCTGGAACTGCGCGAACGACGACTCCAGGATCTCGCGCGCCTTCGCACGGCCGAACCGGTCGATGAGGTTGACGGCCATGTTGTAGGTGGGGCGGAAGCTCGAGTTCAGCGGGTAGGTGCGACGGGATGCCAGTGCCGCCACCTGCTGCGGGTCCATCCCCTCCGTCCACTGCACGACCGCGTGCCCCTCGACGTCGATGCCGCGGCGGCCGGCCCGCCCGGTGAGCTGCGTGTACTCCCCCGACGTGATCGCGACGCGGGCCTCGCCGTTGAACTTCTCCAGCTTCTCCAGCACGACGGTGCGCGCGGGCATGTTGATGCCCAGCGCGAGGGTCTCGGTCGCGAACACGACCTTGACGAGCTTGCGCTGGAAGAGCTCCTCCACGACCTCCTTGAACGCCGGCAGGAGCCCGGCGTGGTGCGCGGCGACGCCGCGCTCGAGGTTCTCCCGCCATTCCCAGTAGCCGAGCACCGCGAGGTCCTCGTCGAGCAGGGCGCGCGTGCGCTCCTCCACGACCGCGCGGATCTGTGCGCGATCCTCCGGTGTCGTGAGGCGAAGGGCCGACCGACGCACCTGCTGCACCGCGCCGTCGCACCCGGCGCGGCTGAAGATGAAGAAGATGGCAGGCAGGAGGTTGGCGCGCTCGAGCAGGCGCACCACGTCGGGCCGGTCGAGCCGTTCGATGCGGCGCACGTTCGCCGACCGCACGGGACGCTTCCCGCCCCTGTGCGGGCGGCGGCTGTTCTCGAAGCCCGGGCCCTTGAACGAGCGGATGCGCATGAGCTCCTGGTTCACCTGTGCCGTCGCGATGCCGGCACGGTCGTCGAAGAGCGGCAGCAGGTCGCCGCGCACCAGCACGTGCTGCTCCAGCGGCACCGGCCGGGTCTCGGACACGATCACCTCGGTGTCGCCGCGCACGGTGTCGAGCCAGTCGCCGAACTCCTCGGCGTTGGACACCGTCGCCGACAGCGACACGAGCTTCACCTCGGGGGGAAGGTGGATGATGACCTCCTCCCACACCACCCCACGGAAGCGGTCGGCGAGGAAGTGCACCTCGTCCATCACGACGTAGCGCAGCCCGCGCAGCGCCGCGGAGTCGGCGTAGAGCATGTTGCGCAGCACCTCGGTCGTCATGACGACGATGCGTGCGTTGCCGTTGATGTTGGTGTCACCGGTGAGAAGACCCACGTCGTCGGGGCCGTAGGCGTCCTGCAGCTCGCGGAACTTCTGGTTCGATAGCGCCTTCATCGGCGTGGTGTAGAACGCCTTGGCGGCGTGACCGTCGGCGCCCTCCTCGCGCCTCGCGAGGTGGACCGCGAACTCGCCGACGACGGTCTTCCCCGCCCCCGTGGGCGCCGCCACCAGGACGCTCCGGCCGTCCTCGAGCGCCTGGCAGCCTGCGACCTGGAAGGCGTCGAGCCGGAAGCGCTGGGCCGCGGCGAACGCGGTGGCGACCGGATGCCGTCGCGCCTCCTGTGCCGCCGCGTAGCTCTCCGAACGGGTCGTCACCCGGCGGCTCCGCCGCCGGGGAGCGCGCTACCCGGGGCGGCCGCGAGCAGCGCCGCCTCGCGCTTGCGCTTGCGCCGGTCGAAGAGCAGCGAGACGCCCGCAGCGGCGAAGTACAAGACGATGAGGATGGCGGCCAGCAGCAGCATCGAGAACACCTCGATGGCGGGCGTCGCGACCGCCGCGAAGATCGTCGCGGCGATCACGGCGATCCGCCAGCCCTTCACGATGCCCATGCCGGACACGACACCGGCCAGGTTCAGGGCGACGAGGAACACCGGCATGACGAACGAGACGCCGACCACCAGCAGCAGTTTGATGATGAAGTCGTAGTAGTAGTCGTACTGGTACATCAGGGCCTGACCCTCGGGCACCAAGGATGCCATCACCTCGATGATGTGCGGCATCACCCACCAGCCGACGAAGGTGCCCGCGAAGAAGAGGGGGATCGCCGCGGCCATGAACCCGGCCGTGTAGCGGGTCTCCTTGCGGGTGAGCCCCGGCATGACGAACGCCCACAGCTGCCACAGCCACACCGGCGCGGACAGCAGGAGGCCGACCGCGAAGGCGATGCGCATGCGCAGGTCGAAGCCCGACGACACCGTGGTGAACATGAGCGCGACCTCTTGGGAGTCGCCGCGCTGCTGCGCGACCAGGTCGATCGGAACCGTCAGCACCGCGATGATCGGGTCGGTCACGATCGCGGCGACGATCATGCCCACGAGCAGAGCGATCGCAGCGATCACGAGCCGCCTGCGCAGCTCGAGCAGATGCTGACCCAGCGACATCCGCTTCTCGCGCCTCGGCGGGGCGGGCTCCTCGACGCGCGGTGGTTCCGTCGTCACCACGACCGGTCAGGACTTGGCGTCGGGAGAGCCCGTCGACCCCAGCGGGACGTCGTCCGCGGCAGTGTTCGCCGCGGTGCTCTCGACGGTGGTCACGGCGTCGCGCGCCGCGTCCTCTTCCTTCATGGCCTTCAGCTCGCCCTTGAAGACCCGCGCGGACTGTCCCATGCTCTTCGCCAGTGCGGGCAGCTTCGCCGCGCCGAAGATCAACAGGATCACCGCGAGGATGATCAGGAGGTGCGGCCACCCCAATGCGCCCATGGAATGCTCCTTCGTGTGCGGTGTGGGCTCAAGTCTAACCCGTGGGCCCTATGCCCCTCCTTTGTCCGCGACGTGTCTCTCCTTTGTCTGCGGCGCCGGGGCGACGCGACGCCCGTATCGCGCGAGAGCGGCCTCGGCCCACTCGGCGGCGGCCTGGCGCGCCTGCGCCGGCTCGAGCACCTCGACCGCTCCGCCGCGGCGGGCCGCGAGCCGCCGCAGCGCTCGCGGATCGCTGACGTGGAGCGTCGCGACCGAGCGGCCGGAGGCATCCTTCTCCGGCGCGACCTCGGCGCTGTCGAGGTACTGCCCGAGCAGCGGTGCGATGTGGTCCGCGTACGCGATGCGGGCGACGACTTCGCCACCCGGCCCGGAGAACAGCGCGGTCTCGTGGTCGTCGTCGTGCCGGCCGGCCGGGATGTCGGTGACGACGAGGTCGCTCACGCGCTCCAGGTGGAACGTGCGCACCGCGCGGCGCAGATGGCACCAGCCGCGCAGATACCACTGCGCGTCGATCGCCAGGATGCGGATCGGGTCGACCGTGCGGGTCATCACCTCCGCATCGATCGGCCGGTAGGTGAACGACACCGCGCGTGCGCGCTGCAGGGCGTCGGACACCGTGGCGCGCACGTCGTCGACCGGGTCGGGCGCGAGCACGAGCTCGCCCGGGGCCGCCCCCGCCCCACGCGCGAGCTTGGCGATGAGTCCGGCGACGACGCCCTGCGAGGCGACGAGCGGCACCGCCTGCGCGTACTGCAGACCGGCCAGGAGCGCGGCCGCCTCGCGGGAGGTCAGCCGGGGTGCCCGCTCGAAGGCGACCACGTTGACGAGCACGATCTCGTCCCGTTCGTCGAAGGCGTCCCAGTCGATCGAGAACAGCTCGTTGTCCATGCCGCCGGGAAGGCCGATCACGTTGAGGTTCTCGACCATCTGGTGCATGACGTCGGGCGTGACGCCGAACAGGCGTGCAGCATCCGCGACCTTCGTCGGCCCATGCTCGATGACGTAGGGCACGAGCGTCATCACGATCGCGACCCGGTCGACGGCCACGGGGTTGGACTGCGCGCTCACGGCAGCGCTCCCGCGTGCAGGGCGAGCACGCGCTCCAACCGGCCGATGACCTGCGCGCGCAGCTCCTCGGGAGCGATCGCGACGGCCTCGGGGCCGTACGAGGCGAGCTCGTCGGCGAGGACGTGCACGTCGACATAGTGCAGCCGGAGGATGTCGCCCTCGCCCGTCTCCGCTGCGCCTGCGGCGCCGGGCACCGCGCGACGTCGCAGGCGCAGCGCTGCCTCGGTGTCGGGCCGCACGGCCACGACCGCCTCATGCCGCTGCGCCACCTCGGCCAGCTGCGCCAGCGCGCGGGCCCCAGCGCCCTCGCGCGCGGTCGCGTCGAAGGCCTCGCGGGTCACCTCGACCGGCCCGGAGATGCGAGACAGCAGGAACGTGCGCTCCTCGTCGAGGTCGAGGTCGACGCCGTACACGTGCCAGCGGCCCTCGTACTCGAAGATCGCGAGCGGCGAGATGCGCCGCGGGCGGGGACGGTCGTCGCCGGGCTTCACATACGTGAAGCGCACGACCCTTCCCTCCTCGTTCGCCCGGCGCAGCGCGGGGAACGCGGGGTCGCGCAGGCTGATGCGCGGCGCGAAGCCGATGATCGGCTCGTCGACGTCGATGCCGAGCGCGCGGATCTTGCGCAGCGCGCTCTGGGCGTCGGCGGAGAGCGACTCCTCGCTCCACACCGCGCCGGCGAGGTTCAGCACCGCGATCTCCGCCGCGGTGAAGGAGAGGTCTTCCGGGAGCACATACTCGGTCTTCGGGATGTGGTAGCGCGCCTCGCGCAGATCATCGGGGTCCGCGGGATCCCCCAGCGTGTCGATCGGCACGCCGAGGGCGCGCAGATCCTCCTTGTCGCGCTCGAACATGCGCTCCAGCGCCTCCTGCGAACGGCCCTCCTCGCGGGCTTCGCGGTAGCCGGAGACGGTCGACAGCACCTGCTCCTTGGTCAGTCCACGTGTCCCAGCCATGAGCGCGACGATGAGGCTCAGCAGTCGCTCCTGGGGCGTGATCTTGGCCGGCACGCCCCCATCCTATGGTCGCCCCGACGGCCGATCCCTACTGCGCCGCGGCGTCGGTGCCGAGGATGTCGATGACGTACACGAGCGCCGTCCCGGTGGGGACGCCCGACGCATCGGCGGGGACCTCGTCGGCCGGCACGACCACGAGCACCTGCGAACCGACCGTCTGACCCTGCAGCGCCTCTGCGAATCCGGGAAGGACGGGATCGGACACCGAGACGGACTCGGGGGCGGACCCCCACGTCGTCGCGAAGACGGTGCCGCCCGTCTCCCACGGCATGCCTGTGTAGTGCACGCGTGCCGTGTCGGAGTCGGTCAGCACCGCCCCCTCGCCGCGGATCAGCGTCTGCACCGTGATGTCGCCGGGGGGCTCGGTGTCGGGGAGGATGATGCCGGGCTGACCGCTCGGCGCGCGCACGACCGTGGGCATGCCGTGCGCGTCGTTGAAGACCGTGGTGCCCGCAGCCCGTGCCAGATACGTCTTCCCCACGTCGACCACGACGAGCGTCGACTCGTCGTCGGCGAGTCCCAGCGACGTGGCGGTCTGCTCCTCGACGCCGCCCGGGGGGAGCGCGACGACCACGCGCGAGCCGGGTGTCGCGCAGTGCAGGAGGGTGCCGAAGTCGGGGAAGCTGGTGATCCACTGCGTGAGCGTGAACGTGCGGGACATGTCGCCGTCGAACGCCGTCGAGACCAGCGCGTCCCCCGTCGAGCCGCTGTAGAGCGCGACGTCGAGCACGACCAGCTGGTCGTCGGCCACGATCGGAGTGCCCTCGCCGGCGACGACCTCCCATGACGACGACTGCTCGAGGTGCATCGGCGTGTCGAACGACACCACGGGCGCCGAGCCCACCTCGCCGCTCACGTCGACACGCGACTGCAGCTGCGCGTCGGCGGCGGCCGAACGGGTGCAGGACGAAGCACCGACGGACGTGCAGCCCGTCAGGCTCAGGGCGGCGAGGCCGAGTGCCGCGAGGAGGGCCGGGATCTTGCGCACCGGATCAGTCTAGATGCGATCCGGGGCGATGCCCGCCTCACCCGTGGATGCCGCCTCCCGCGCGCCCTGGGCGGCGCGCTGCGCGTCGCGCACGCGCTTGCGGAGGTTGCGATCGGTGATCTCGCGATCCCCCACCGCTCCGGGGGTCCACGCCTCGAGGTCGTCGTCGCCGTAGGTGGCCTTGTTGCCCCGGCGCTTGCGCTCGGGCGGGATCGCGCCGGGCGCAAGGCGGCGGGCGGCCAGGAGGAAGCCGGTATGGGCGACCATGCGATGATCGGGGCGCACGGCCAGGCCCTGCACGTGCCATCCGCGCACCATCGTCTCGTTCGCGACCGGCTCGGTGAACAGCCCTGTGCCGCGCACGTACTCCGCGACCCGGCTGAGCTGCGTGGCCGTCGCGACGTAGCAGAGCACGACCCCTCCGGGGGTGAGCGCCTCCGCCACGGCGTCGATGCACTCCCACGGTGCGAGCATGTCGAGCACGACGCGGTCGACCGTGCCCGCGGGCGCGACCGTCGGCAACGCGTCGACGAGGTCGCCGACCACGATCTCGTGGTTCGCGGGCGTCGCGCCGAGGAACGTCTCGACGTTCGCGGCGGCGACCTCGGCGAAGTCGGCGCGGCGCTCGAACGACACCAGGCGACCCTGCGGGCCGATCGCACGCAACAGCCACAGCGAGAGCGCGCCAGAGCCCACGCCCGCCTCGACGACCGTCGCGCCGGGGAACACGTCGGCCTGCGCGATGATCTGCGCGGCATCCTTGGGATACACGATCGCGGCGCCGCGCGGCATCGACATCACGAAGTCGCTCAGCAGCGGGCGCAGCGCGAGGTACTCGTGGCCGGCGCTGTTCTCCACGACCGACCCGTCGGCGAGGCCCACGAGCCGGTCGTGCCGCAGCACGCCGTGGTGCGTGTGCACCTCTCCGCCTGGCTTGAGCGTGATCGTGCGCAGCCGGCCCTTGGGGTCGGTGAGCTGGACGCGGTCGCCGACCCGGAACGGTCCGCTCGGCCGCGCAGGGTCGTGGGATGCGGTCATTCCGGGTTCCGTCCGTGCGTGTGGCGTGCGGCCGTGTGCGCGAGGGGGGATGTCGTGTGCGCGAGATGGAAGGCGTGCAGGTCCGCCGCCGTGCGACCGGCGAGCGTCGGCCACAGGCCGCGCGCGCCCGCGCCCTCCAGCGGCACGACGTTCGGCACGCCGAGCGGGACGGCGCCCGCCGCGGCCGCGCTGCGCAGACCGTTCGGCGAGTCCTCGATCGCCACCGTCTCGGCGGGGTCCACCCCGAGCAGCTCGCACGCCCGGAGGTACGGATCGGGGAAGGGCTTGGGGCGCGGCACGTCGTCGCCCGCCACGACGACGTCGAACGCCGCGCCGCGTCCGTCTCCCAGGTCGATGAGATCGACCACGGCGCGGGCCATCCGCCCGATCGACATCGTCACGAGCGCCGTGGCCACCCCGGCATCCCGCAGGCTCGCGAGCAGTTCGCGCGCGCCCGGCCGCCAGGGCACCCCGTGCGTGAAGATCTGGCGCATCACCTCGTCGGTGAGGTAGTCGACGAGCGCGGGCACGCTCATCCGCACGCCGGCATCCTGCAGGATGCGCGCCGCGTCGTCGAGGCCCAGCCCCACCATGGCGAGCGACTGCTCGTGCGACCACGTGCCGCCGAACCGCTCCACGAGCGGCGCCTCGGCGGCGATCCAGAACGGCTCGGTGTCGACGAGGGTGCCGTCCATGTCCCACAGGACGGCGCGCAGCGGCGCAGCGGAGGGGGCGGATGTCACCGGCTCAGCCTACCCGTGGGCGTGCTCCGGGGCCTCGCCGGTCCCTCCGTCGGGACGTGCGCCTATCCTGGAGGGGGCCCGTGCGGCGGGCCGGGAGGTGGCGGTGGACGGTCTCGGGCGGCGCGTGCTCGTGGCGGCCTTCGACGGCTGGAACGACGCCGGCGAGGCGGCCACCACGGCCCTCGGCGTGCTGCGCGACGAAGGTGCGTACGAAGAGGTGCACTCGGTCGACCCGGAGCTCTACTTCGACTACCAGTACACGCGGCCCAGCATGGAGCTCGACGCGGACGGCCACCGCACGCTGGTCTGGCCGAGCACGACGATGCTGCGCCCGACCCGCACGCGTCGCGGCACACAACTGTGGCTGTTGACGGGCGTCGAGCCCGCCCGCGCGTGGCAGGCGTTCTCCAACGAGCTCGTCGACCTCGCGCTGCGCGAGGACATCACGGGCTTCGTCGCCCTCGGCTCGATGATGTCCGACGTGCCGCACACGCGACCGATCTCCGTGTTCGCCGGCAGCGACAACGAGGGCCTGCGGCGCTCGCTCGGCCTGGAACGCAGCACGTACGAGGGGCCGGTCGGCATCCTCAGCGCGCTCGCCCTGGCGTCCGAGCGCGCCGGCATCCCCACCGCGAGCCTGTGGGCGAGCGTGCCGCACTACGTCGCGGGGCACACGCCGTCGCCGAAGGCGGCGCTGGCGCTGCTCGACCGGCTCGAAGACCTCACCGGCGCCCAGGTGCCCCGCGCCGACCTCGCCGCCCAGTCTGCGCAGTGGGAGGCGTCGATCGACGCGGCCGCCGCCGACGACGACGAGATGACGGAGTACATCCACCAGCTCGAGCGCACACGTGACACGTGGGACGATCCGGAGGCGTCGGGCGACGCGATCGCGCAGGCGTTCGAGCGGTATCTGCGCCGCGACGGCGACCCCGGCAAACCCGGGCGCGACGATCCGCGCCGCTGACACCCGCTGAGCGTCGCCCGCCGGCGCTCGCCTCCGCTCCCGCGTCGCGGCTCGCGTCCGCCGACCGTCGCGGCTCGCGTCTGCCACCCGTCGGGGTGAGACAGGCCGTTGCGCGCCGAACGCGGCCGCGTGTGTCGCGCAACGAGCTGTCTCAGCCCGCCCCGCGCGGCGCTCCGGTGCGATCAGTACGGCTGGATCGCGCCGAGCGCGAGCAGCACCAGCAGCACGGCGCCCAGCGCGACGCGGTAGATCACGAACGGCAGGAAGCTGTGCCGCGAGATCCACTTCATGAAGAACGCGATGACCGCCAGGCCCACCACGAACGCGACCGCGGTGGCCGCCGCGGTCTCGGCGAGCGTGAACGGCCCCTGCTCCCCCGCGCTCTTGAACAGCTGGTAGAAGCCGCTGCCGAACACCGCCGGGATCGCGAGCAGGAACGCGTACCGCGCCGCCGCGGCGCGCTCGTACCCCATGAACAGTCCTGCCGTGATCGTTCCGCCCGACCGGGAGACCCCGGGGATGAGCGCGAGCGCCTGCGCGACGCCGTAGACCGCGCCGTGGCCCACCGTGAGGTCCTGCAGCCGGCGCTTCTTGGCGCCCACGAGGTCGGCGACACCGAGCAGCACCCCGAACAGGATGAGCATGGCCGCGATGATCCACATCGAGCGGAACACCGTCTCGATCTGGTCCTGGAACAGCAGCCCCAGCACGACGATCGGGAGTGTGCCGACGATGATCAGCCACCCCATGCGGGCGTCGGGGTCGTCTCGCGGCACGCGTCCGGTCAGCGAGCGGAACCAGCGCCCGACGATGCGCACGATGTCGCGCCAGAAGAACACGACGACCGCGGTCTCGGTGCCGAGCTGGGTGATGGCGGTGAACGCCGCACCGGGGTCCTCGGCGCCGGGGAGGAACACGCCCAGGATGCGCAGGTGCGCGCTCGACGAGATCGGCAGGAACTCGGTCAGACCCTGGACGAGGCCCAGGACGATCGCCTCGAAGAAGTGCATGGCGCCTTTCGGTGTGCGGGGCGGACAGGATTGCGCGGTCAGTACGTGCGCAGCAGGTCGGCGAGCACGGCCTGGCCGAACTCGAGGGACGAGATCGGCACCCGCTCGTCGACGCCGTGGAACATGCCGGTGAAGTGCAAGTCGGCGGGAAGCCGCAGCGGCACGAAGCCGTAGCCGTCGATCCCGAGCGCGGTGAGGGCCTTGTTGTCGGTGCCTCCGCCGAGCAGATACGGGATGACGGGGGCATCCGGGTCGTGGCGGCCGAGAGCTGCGACCATGGCGTCGACGAGCGATCCGGCGAACGGCACCTCCATGCCGATGTCCCGCAGGACGACCTCCACCGAGATGTCGTCGCCCACGATGCGCCGGATGTCGGCGAGCACGGCCTCCTCGGTGCCGGGGAGCGTCCGCACGTCGACGAGCGCCTCCGCACGGTCGGGGATGACGTTGTGCTTGTAGCCGGCCGTGAGGCCTGTCGGGTTCGCCGTGGTGCGCAGCGTCGAGCCGATGAATCCGGATGCCGGCCCCATCGCCGCCGCGACGGCATCCGGATCGTCGTCGTCGAGCCCGCCCAGCGCGGCCAGGTCCGCGACCATGCGCGCGGTCGCCGGGCTCAGCGAGATCGGCCACTCGGTGCGCCCCAGCCTCGCGACCGCCTCGGCGAGCCGCGTGACGGCGTTGTCGCGGTGGTGCGCCGATCCGTGCGCGGCGACGCCGCGCGCCACGAGCCGGATCCACACGAGCGCCTTCTCCCCCACTTGCAGCAGGTAGGCCCGGCGGTCGCCGACGCTCACGGAATAGCCGCCGACCTCGCTGATGGCCTCGGTGGCGCCGGCGAACCACTCGGGGCGGTGGGCGACGACGAGCGTGGAGCCCTCGACGCCGCCGGCCTCCTCGTCGGCGAAGAAGGTCAGGATCAGATCGCGCTCGGGCTGATCGCCAGAGCGGAGGATGCCGGCCGTCGCGGTGAGGATCATGGCATCCATGTCCTTCATGTCGACGGCGCCGCGGCCCCACAGCATCCCGTCGCGGACGACGCCCTCGAACGGGTCGACCGACCAGTCCTCGGCGATCGCGGGCACGACGTCGAGGTGGCCGTGCACGACGAGTGCGGGCTTTCGCGGATCGCGCCCGGGCACGCGCGCCATGACGTTCGTACGACGCGGGACCGGCTCGTAGTACTCGGGCCGAAGGCCCAGACCCTCCAGATATGCGCCGACGTACTCGGCGGCCTCGCGCTCGCCCTTCGCGTTGCCGCCGCCCCAGTTGGTGGTGTCGAAGCGGATCAGGTCGCGGGCGATGCGCGCGACCTCGGGCAGCTGGTCGTCGAGCGCGGGCATGCGGTCCAGGGTATCCCGTGCGCGCGGGGCCGGGGTGTCGCCGCCCCCGGTGCGAGCATGGTAAGGTCGTTCCTCGGTTGAGAAACCGAAACCATCTGCGCGGGTGGCGGAATAGGTAGACGCGCTAGCTTGAGGTGCTAGTGCCCGTATAGGGCGTGGGGGTTCAAGTCCCCCCTCGCGCACACGAAAGAAATGGCCCCTGACCTGGGATTTAGTACTCTAGGTCAGGGGTCGTTTTCGTCGGAAGTGCTAGAAAAAGTGCTAAGCCCCTGCGCTGGCGACCATCTGAGTGGCTTCGTTCGTCGCTTCGCTGTCTTTGGTGCCGTGGGATCATGGAGGGTATGCAAGCCGCCCAGACTGTCGTGTTCCTGCATGGGCTGGGTGAGAGCGCGGATGCCTGGGATGCGCAGCGTGCCGCGTTGCCGTCGGGCTTCGACTCGTTGGCTGTGGACGTCTTCGGTTCCGGTGACGGGGCTGATGGAGCGACCTCGTTCAGCCTCGATGGTGCGTCGGACGCAGTGTTGGAGCAGATCGAGCCGCACGGGGCTGAAAAGGTGCATCTGTGCGGGCTGTCGCTGGGGGCGATGATCGCGTTGCAGGTCGCGCTCGATCACCCGGAACGGGTGCGGTCGTTAACGTTGGCGGCGGGGCAGGTGAAGCCGCCGCGTGCGCTCATGGCCGTGCAGGGTGCGGTGTTCCGCCTGCTCCCGGCCAAGGTGTTGGAGAAGCAGGGTGCGCGCAAGGACGTGATGCTGTCGGTGATGCGCGCGGTCAGCCGTGCCGACTTCTCCGGACAGCTCGATGCGGTGTCGTCTCCGACGCTGGTGCTGTGCGGTGAAAAGGATCGTCCGAACATGCCCGCGGCTCGCGCTCTCGCGGCGGGCATCTGCGGTGCGGAGCTACGGATCATCCCCGGCGCGGGGCATCAGTCACACATGCAGGCACCCGAGGCTTTCGCGACGCTGCTGAGAGAGTTCCTGACCCGCGTGAGCGCACAGGACGCAGATACTCGCTGACGAACCGAGGACGTTCGTCGCTCGTGCGCGGTTCAGGAGCTGAGGTGAGCGGCGAACCGGTCTACTGCCGACCTCTGCATGGTCGGGGTGACGTGGGAG
>JASGDZ010000058.1:0-5279 GCA_047606835.1 Microbacterium sp.
GCGGTCAGCCACGTCCGCGCCGCGGCGGCCTCGGCGGTCTCGAACACGCCCACGGCGTAGCCGTCGGCGGCCAGCCGCCGACCGAACCGCTCGTACACGCGCGCCGACTCGTCGCGTCCGCCGATCACGGCGAGGGTGCCGCGCACGCGCGTGCCGGCGGCGGGCTCCCACAGGGCAGGGTTCGGCGGGGGATTCGTCATGCATCCATGGTGTGCGCGGGCGCGCCCGGCGCCGCGGCGTGTGTCGAACTGTTGCGCCCCGTGACCCGGTGTTGCATCCCGTGACCTCCCGCGACGGGCGGGTTGGACGGGCGGATGCGGCATCCCTACCTTCGGGCAGATGACCACAAGACGTCCGCCGGCTCGCCGCCGGCTCGCCGCCCTCGCGACCGGCGCCCTTCTGACCGCCTCGCTCGTGCTGAGCGGCTGCGCCTCCGGCGCGACATCGTCCTCCGACACGGGCACGACCGAGCTCACGTGGGGCTGGAACCTGCCGACGAGCTGGGATCCGGTGACCTCGACCGCGGGGTGGGACACGCACGCGCTCGCCCTCGTCTACGACGGGCTCACGCAGCTCGACGCCGACGGCGAGGTCGTGCCGGGGCTGGCGGAGTCGTGGCAGTACAGCGACGACGGCACCGCCATCACGTTCACGCTGCGCGAAGGCGCGGTGTTCAGCGACGGGTCGTCGGTCGACGCGGCCGCCGTCAAGGCGAACCTGGAACGCGGCCGCGACCAGGCCGACTCGACCCTCGCCGGCCAGCTCAAGATCGTGAAGAGCGTCGACGTCGTCGACGACCGCACCGTGACGGTGCACCTCGACCAGGCCGACTACCAGGTGCCCTACCTGTTCGCAGGCAAGACGGGCTTCATCGTCAACCCCGCCGCGTTCGACGACGTCACGACGCTCGCGACGCAGCCCGAGGGCTCGGGGCCGTTCGCGTTGACCGAGTACGTGCCCAACGCGCACGCCGACCTCGTCAAGAACGACTCCTACTGGAACGCCGACCACATCTTCATCGACGAGTTCCACATCGTGCCGGTGACCGACACGGCGACGGTCGTCGCGGGCGTGCAGACCGGGCAGTGGGATGTCGCGCTCATCCCGCCGTCGCAGGTGCAGGCGTCCGAGACGGCGAATCTCGTCGTGGAGAAGATCCGCGCCCTCACGGTGCGCGCGCTCGACGTGAACAACACGGTCGCCCCCTTCGACGACCCCCTCGTGCTGCAGGCGATCAGCCATGCGACCGATCGCCAGGCGCTCGTCGACGGCGCATACTTCGGCCAGGGCACGCCCAACTGGCAGCCGTTCCCCGAGGGATACGTCGCCTACGACGAGTCGCTCGACGACCTCTACCCGTACGACGTCGACGAGGCCAAGCGGCTGCTCGCGCAGGCCGGCTACCCCGACGGGATCGACATCACGCTGAGCCTTTCCGAGGCCGACAGCGCGATCGCCGAGGTGCTGCAGGCGCAGTGGGCCGAGGCGGGCATCGACGCGACCCTCGAGGTGCTCGCGCCGGCCGACATCGCCACGAACTACGTGCAGCGCGACCACCCGTTCGTGCTCGACAGCTTCTCGGGCCGGCAGTCGCCGCTGCAGGCGCTGGAGGTGCTCTTCGGGGAGACGGGCCTCATGAACCTCGGCGGCACGACGCCCGCCGAGCTCACCGAGGCGATCGACCTCGCGCGGGCGACGCCGACCGATGACGCGGACTACCAGGCGAACCTGCAGGCCGCCGTGTCGACCGCCGTCAAGACGATGCCGAACACGTTCCTGTTCACGTGGCCGCGCATCCTGATCCACCCGGAGTCGGTGACCGGGATCCAGCACTGGGTCGACGTCCAGCGCTGGGAGGACGTGAAGGTCGCCGCCGGATGACTCTGCTCACCCGGGCCGGAGCCGCGGAGGGCGTCACCGCCCCCCGCGGCCCGGTCGCCCCGTCGGGCCACGGCCTGCCCCGTGCGCACGTCCTGCCCCGTGCGCACGTTTCCACGGCGGGGCGCGCGCGGCGGGCGGGCGGCTCGGTGCTCGCGATCGCCGCGCAGGCCGCCGTCGTGCTCGTCATTGCGAGCCTCGCGACCTTCGCGCTGGGCGCGGCGAGCGGATCGGACCCCGCCGCGGTCGCGCTGGGCGACCAGGCCACGCCGGAGGACGTCGCGCGGCTGAACCACGAGTTCGGCCTCGACCGCCCGTTCCTCGTGCGCTACCTGTCGTGGCTGGGCGGCGCGCTCGCCGGCGATCTCGGCCGCTCGTGGTACAGCGGCATCCCGGTCGCGCAGTCGATCGCCCAGGCGTTCCCGGTGAGCCTGTCGATCGCCCTCGGCGCCACACTCGTCGCGATCGTGCTGGGCGGCGCCACCGGCATCCTCGCCGCCGTGCGCCGCGGCACCGTCATCGACCGGGTCGTCGCGGCGGTCAACGCGGCGCTCGCGACGGTCCCCGCGTTCGTGGCGGGCATCGCGCTCATCCTGCTGTTCGCGTTCGCGATCCCGGTCTTCCCGGTCGGCGGCTACGTGCCGCCCACGATCAGCGTGAGCGCGTGGCTGCTGTGCCTCGTGCTGCCGTCGGTGTCGCTGAGCCTCGACGCCGCGTCCGACCTCTCCCGCCAGCTGCGCACGAGCCTCGTCGGCGCGCTGTCGCAGAACTACGTCGTCGGCGCCACCGTGCACGGGCTGCCGCGGCGGCGCATCGTGTGGGGGCATGCGCTGCCCAACGCGCTCGGCCCGGCGCTGGCGACCCTCGGACTGCACGTGCCGCGCCTGGTCGGCGGGGCCGTGATCACGGAGGCCGTGTTCGGGATGCCGGGGCTCGGCCAGCTCGCCCGTCAGTCGGCGCTCACCGGCGACGTGCCCGTCGTGCAGGGCGTGCTGCTCGCGTCGGTGGCGCTCGTGGTCGCGACCGCCGCCGTCATCAACCTCGTGCTCGCGCGCGTCGCGACCGGAGACAGGAGTGCCGCATGACCGGCTTCGTCCGTCGGCTGTGGAGCGCCGGCACCTCCGTGCGCGTCGCGCTCGCCGTGCTGGCGGCGGTCGCGATCGCGGCGGCGTTCGGCGCGCTCCTCGCGCCCTACGACCCGCTCGCGCAGGACACCGCGAACGCGCTGCAGGGCCCCACCCTCGCGCACTGGCTCGGCACCGACTACCTCGGGCGCGACGTGCTCAGTCGCCTCCTCGCGGGCGCGCCGGTGTCGGTCCTCGGCGCGCTGCTCGCGATGGCGATCGGCCTCGTGCTCGGAGCCCTGCCCGGCGTGCTGTCCGTGTTCGTCGCCCGTCCGGTCGAATGGGTGTCGCTGCGGTTCGTCGACGCGCTGATCGCGCTGCCGTTCATCCTGTTCGCGATCGCGTTCGCGGGGCTGCTGGGCAACGGGCTGTGGCAGGCGATGGTCGCCATCGGCATCCTGCTCGCACCCGGCTTCTTCCGCGTGTGCCGCGCCGCGGCGCTGAGCGTCACCTCCGCGCACTACGTGGAGGCGGCGACGCTGCTCGGCGCCTCGCCCGCGTGGCTCGTGCGCCGGCACGTGTGGCGCTCGGTCGCGCCCTCCGCGGCGGTCGCGGCGGTGAGCGCCCTCGGTGCTGCGCTCCTCGTCGTCTCGTCGCTCACGTTCCTCGGCATCGGCGTGCAGCCGCCCGCGCCCACGTGGGGCGGCATGCTCTCCAGCGACCTGGAGTACCTCTCGCAGCGCCCGCTCGGGCCGCTCGCGCCCGCCCTCGCGATCATCCTCACGGTCGGGGCGCTGAACCTGCTCGCCGACGCCGCGCGCGACGCGCTGGGAGTCGACGCGGTGCCGCGCACGGGCACCGCCCGCACCACCAGGAAGGAGGCCGCGCATGCCGCGACTGCGTGAACGCACCCCGGTGGGCGCATCGGCTGCCACCGGCATCCCGCTCGTCCCGTCCTTCGACGAGGCCTCGCTCGTGGCCCCGCCGGTCGTCGCCGTGCAGGGACTGCGCATCTCGACGCTCGACGGGCCGGACGCCGCGGGCACCGAGCTCGTGCACGGCGTCGACCTCGCCGTGCGGGCGGGCGAGGCGCTGGGCGTCGTCGGCGAGTCGGGCAGCGGCAAGACGCTGACCTGCCGCGCGCTGCTGGGCATCCTGCCGGCGGGCACCGCCGTCACCGGCGGCCGCGTCGAGATCGACGGCGTCGACCTCGCGCACGCGCCAGACGCGGTGTGGCGCGGCATCCGCGGCTCCCGCATCGGGGCGGTCTTCCAGGACCCTGCGTCGTACCTCAACCCCGCGATCCGCGTCGGCGCGCAGCTGGAGGAGGTGCTGCGGGTCACCGGCGGCGTGCCGCGCCGGCAGACCCGCGAGCGCGCCCGCGAGCTGCTCGACGGGCTCGGGCTGCGCGACGTCGACCTCGTGCTGCGGCGTCGCGTGGGGGAGCTGTCGGGCGGGATGCTGCAGCGCATCCTCATCGCGATGGCCCTCGCCGCCGATCCCGCCGTGCTCATCGCCGACGAGGCGACCACGGCCCTCGACGTGACCGTGCAGGCCGAGCTGCTCGACCTGCTGCGCGACCTGCGTCGCGACCGCGGGCTCGCCCTCGTGCTGGTGTCGCACGACCTCGCCGTGGTGTCGCAGGTGTGCGAGCGGGTGCTGGTGTTCCGCGAGGGGCGCATCGTCGAGGGCGGCGCGACCGCGCGCGTGCTGCGCGCTGCCGGCCACCCCTACACGCGCGAGCTGCTCTCCGCGCACGCGGAGTACGGGCTGGAGAGGTATCTCCCCTCGCGCCGCGGCTGGGGCGCGCTGGTGGCGCAGCACGCCGTGGCCCCCGGCGTGTCGAGGCCCTCGAACCCGCTGCCGACGGGGGGTGCATCGTGACGCTCCTCGACGTGCGCAACCTCGACGTCGACCTCGGCCGCGCCCCGCGCGTGCGCGTGCTGCACGACGTGTCGCTGCGGGTGCGCGCCGGCGAGGTCGTCGGCATCGTCGGCGAGTCGGGGTCGGGAAAGACCACGCTCGCGCGGGCGATCCTGCGATCGGTGGATGCCGCCTCCGGCAGCATCGCGGTCGACGGCCGCGACGTGCGCGCGCTGCGCGGGCGGGCCCTTCGCGCGTGGCGCCGCTCCGGCGCCGCGCAGTACGTCTTCCAGGACCCGCTGCGCTCGCTCGACCCGGGGCTGCGCGTGTTCGACTCGGTCGCCGAGGGGCCGCGCCTGGCGCGCCTCGCGCGCACCGAGGTGGTGCGCCGCGTGGAGTCGGCGCTCGACGAGGTGGGGCTCGCCCCCGAGTTCGCCGCGCGCCGGCCGGGAGCGCTGTCCGGCGGTCAGCGCC
>JASGDZ010000059.1:0-12244 GCA_047606835.1 Microbacterium sp.
GCTGTTCACGCTCGCGAATCAGCGACTGGCGCTCCTCGGCGACTCCGAGCAGGATGCTGCGCCGATCACCGTGACGAGCGCCGCGATCGACGAGGCGCGCGCCGAGCTGGAGGAGCTCGCGAACGGCGTGGGCGAGGCGGCGCAGGCCGCGGCCGCCGCGACGCGGGAGGTCGTGCGCGCGCGCGCGGAGCTCGACGCTCTCGACGCGGACATCGCGGCACAGAGTGCGCTCGTCTCCGAGCACGACCTGCGCCTGGCCGCTCTGCGCGCCGCCGCGGACGCGGCGAGGTCGACCCTGGCTGCGGTGCGCGGCGGCGTGCTGCGCCAGCAGAACGCGCTGGATGCCGCGATCGCGCGCCGGGCGGAGGCCGAGGCCGTGCTGGCGGGGATCGGGCCCGACTTCGAGTCCGACGCGACCGGGGCCGAGCACGCCGCGGCGTACGAGCGCGCACAGCGCGACGCCAACGAGGCCGAGACCGCGGTGAACGGACTTCGCGAGCGCCTCCACGCCGCCGAGCGCGAGCTCGACGCGCTCACGGCGCAGAGCTCGGCCCTCGCGCGCGCTCTCGATCTGCGCGGTGCCGCGAGCGACCTCGTCGCCCGCGGCGGCGACGGCATCCGTGGTCTGGTCGGCGACACCGTGCAGGTGGAGCCCGGCTTCGAAGCGGCGATCGCCGCTGTGCTGGGACCGCTCGCCGAAGGCGTGCTGGTCGACACGCTCGACGACGCGCGCGCCGTGGCCCTCGCCGCACGCGACGCGGAGCTCGGCGTGGTCGACATCGTCGTCGCGGGGACGGATGCGAGGCATCCCGTCCTCCCGGAGGTTGCCGGCGTCGTCTCGGCTCGCGAGATCGTGAGCGCGCCGGCCGGCGTTCTCGGAGTGCTCGCGTCGGTGGTCGTCGCCGACGACCTGGAGGCGGCGTTCACCGCGCGGTCGGCGCTGTCCGCCGTCGGGTCCGGGATCCCGATCACGATCGTGACGCGCTCCGGAGAGGTCGTGACCGAGCACACCGTGCGCGCGGGCGCGGGCGAGGGGCGGTCGCGGCTGGAGCTGTCCGCCGAGCGCGACGCCGCGACCGAGCGGCTGGCGGAGATTCGCGTCGTCGCGGACACGCTGCGCGAAGCGCTCGGCGATGCGAGCGCTTCGCTGGAGGCGGCGCGTCGGCGCACGAAGACGGCGCTGGAGACGCTGCGCGCGCACGACGCGGCACTGGCCGCGCACACGGAGCAGGTGAACCGCGCGACGGTGCGGCACGAGGGCGCCGCAGCCGAGTGCGAACGGCTGGCGAACGCGCTCGCCCAGGCGCAGACGACGGTGGCGGATGCGGAGGCGGCGGCGCGCGAGGCGGAGGGGGCGCTGCAGTCCGCGCTCGAGGCGCCCCGGCCGATCCTGGACGCCTCCGCGCGGGACGGCGTGCTCGCGACGCTCGAGGATGCGCGTGAGGCGGAGATGCGCGCGCGGCTCGACGTCGAGACGCTGCGCGAGCGGGTGCGCGCCCAGGAGTCACAGGTCGCGGCGATGGAGCGCCGTCGCGAGGCGGAGCGCACGGCGGCCGCGGAGGCGGCGCGCCGCGCCGTCATCCGCCGTGGCCAGCGCGACACCGCACGGGAGGTGATCGCACAGCTGCCTGCCGTGCTGGAGTCCGTCGACCGGTCGGTCGCGCAGGCGCGGCTCGCGCTGGCGACCGCGGAGCAGGAAAGGGCCGCGCAGAACGCCGAGCTGGGCGAGCTGCGCCAGCAGGAGGCCGGTGTGCGCGCGCGGCTGTCGACCGTGACGGAGGGCGTGCACACCCTCGAGCTGCAGATCCACGAGAAGCGCCTGCACGTGCAGAGCCTGCGGGAGCGTGCGCTGTCGGAACTGGGCCTGGAGGAAGACATTCTCGTTTCGGAATATGGGCCCGACCAGGACATCCCCATCGACGAGCGCGGGAGCGTCCCGTTCGATCGCGCACAGCAGCGGCGACGGTTGCAGGATGCGGAGCGCAAGCTCGGTCAGCTCGGGAGGGTCAATCCGCTGGCCCTGGAGGAGTTCGCCGCGCTGGAGCAGCGGCACGTGTTCCTCACCGAGCAGCTGAACGACCTCATGCAGACGCGCAAAGACCTGCTGACGATCATCGCCGAGCTCGACGAGCGGATGCAGTCGATCTTCCGCGCCGCCTTCGACGACACCCGAAGCGCGTTCCACGAGGTGTTCCCGATCCTGTTCCCCGGGGGCACCGGCGACATCGCGCTGACGAATCCCGACGACATCCTCACGACCGGGATCGAGGTGACCGTGCGACCGGTGGGAAAGAAGATCGAACGCCTGTCGCTGCTGTCCGGAGGCGAGCGCTCGCTCGCCGCGGTCGCGCTGCTGACCGCGATCTTCAAGGCGCGCCCGAGCCCGTTCTACATCCTCGACGAGGTGGAGGCGGCGCTCGACGACGCGAACCTCGGGCGCCTGCTGGGGGTGTTCGAGCAGCTGCGCGCCAGCAGCCAGCTCATCGTCATCACGCACCAGAAGCGCACGATGGAGATCGCCGACGCGCTGTACGGCGTGTCGATGCGGCAGGACGGCGTGTCCGCCGTCGTCGGTCAGCGCGTGGCCGAGCGCGTGGCCAGCTGAGGCGGCTACGCTGGACGATTCTTCTCGTGCCGGTGGGCGAGGATCTCGCGCAGCGTCGGCAGGACGCGCTGGTCCTTCGGGCGGTTGGCGGCCTGCTTGGAGCGGATGATGTCGGCGAGGGACGCAACCCGGATCGACACCCCTTCGATGTTCATGTCCAACGCCGTCGCGTCCAGGTCGGGGAAGCCCGCCGTGCCGTTCGGGACGAACGAGATGTCGAGCCGCCCGTATCGAGTCACCAGGTTCCAGACTCCTGCTGCTGCAAGGCTCGATGACGAATGCGAGAAGGGCAGCCCGTCGGGTTCGGTCTGTGTACAGACCCGGGCGTCGAGCGCGGTGAGGGCGCAGGAGAGTCGTTCGAGGTTCTCTTCGTCGCGCTCCGGCGTGATGTCCAGATCCTCCGTGGGGAAAGGTGAGCCCTGAAGGATGGCGGCGAGTCCTCCGATCAGCACGAATCTCACCTCGTGCATCACGAGGGCCGCGATGAGAGCGTCGGAGTCCTGCTCAGGCGGCACGACCGGCCTCCCTCCACCGTCTCATCTGCGCTGCGGTGCGCCGATGCCGTCGCCACAGCTCCTCCGGCGGCAGTTCCACCAGTGGCTGCGCGAGACTCCAGTCCGAGTCGTCGCGCTCGACGAGCATGAAGTCGAGGTCGAGGTCCATGAGGCGCAGATACCGGATGACATCGTCGAAGCTCGGCGCCGTCTTCGCCGACTCCAGCCGGGCGATGGCGGACTGGGTGGTGCCGGCCAGCTCCGCCAATTGCCGCTGGGTGAGACCGCGGCGCTTGCGCGCCTCGCGGATGAGATCGTTGCCCATGCCCTTCATGTGGGCAGTATAGCAGTTATGCGATATAGCGCATCAGCGATGTTCGTCCGCGCCCGTAGTCTTGACGCATGGCGGAGAACTCCTGGTCACTGGGGCGCGCGCTGCGCGGCATGTTCGTCAAGCCGACGATCGACGAGACGACGTGGGACGACCTGGAGACCGCGCTCATCACCGCCGACTTCGGCCCCGACATCACCGAGCGCATCGTCGACGAGCTGCGCGAGAAGGTCGAGAGGTATCGCACCACCGACCCCCGTGACCTGCAGCGGATGCTGAAGGAGACGCTCGAGGAGCACTTCGCGAAGTTCGACACGACCCTGCGGCTCACCGAACGCCCCGCCGTCGTGCTCGTCGTCGGCGTCAACGGCGTCGGCAAGACCACCACGATCGGCAAGTTCGCGAAGTTCCTGCAGCGCTACGGGCGCTCTGTGGTGGTCGGCGCGGCCGACACGTTCCGTGCCGCTGCGGTGGACCAGCTCGCGACGTGGGCCGAGCGCGGGGGAGCTGCGATCGTGCGACCCGAGCGCGAGGGGCAAGACCCCGCATCCGTCGCCTTCCAGACCATCGACTACGCCAAGCGCACGGGCACCGAGATCGTGCTCGTCGACACGGCCGGGCGCCTCCACACCAAGGGCGGGCTGATGGACGAGCTGACGAAGATCCGCCGCGTCGTGGAGAAGCAGGCGCCGATCAGCGAGGTGCTGCTGGTGCTGGATGCCACCACCGGCCAGAACGGCGTCATGCAGGCCGAGGCGTTCCTTGAGCACGCGGGGGTCACGGGACTCGTGCTCACGAAGCTCGACGGCTCTGCCAAGGGCGGCTTCGTGCTGGCGGTGCAGGAGCGCACCGGCATCCCGGTCAAGCTCCTCGGCCAGGGCGAGGGCATCGGCGACCTCACCGGCTTCACTCCGCACGTGTTCGCCGCGTCGCTCGTGGAATGACACGCGTGTTCATCTTCCCGCGGCCCCCGCGGGATGGTTGCATAGGGCTATGGCGATCGAGCACGACTTCTTCGGGCTCCTGGAGTCCGGGCCCGACGGGTCGATCTTCTGGTCCGAGACCGTGGAGTTCGGCGACCAGTCGGTCACGGTCGACCTGACGGCGCCCGACCAGGACGACGTCTCGGAGGCGGCGCTCGACGTCGCGGCGGCCCTGGTGTCGTCGATCGAGGATCTCGACCTGCGTGCGCGCCGCGCGATGCTGGCCGAGCTCGACGATCGCACCAGCGAGGTGACCGAGTACATCCTCCAGCAGCAGGAGCAGCTCGGCGACGGGCTGGAGGAGCTGCTCGTGGACATCTCCGGCGACGTGCACGTGGATGTCATCCGCTCGCTGCAGCTCATGAGCATGACCATCCTCGCGGACGAGCACGGCGGATCCGACCCCTTCGCGGTGCTGGAGTACGCGCTGGACCCGGACGCTACCGACGATGTGCTGCTCGTCAACCTCGCCTCCGACGGCGACGTCCAGTCGGTCACCAGCGCCGACTGACGCGCAGGTTGCTCACACCGCCTGCGCGAAGGATCCCTCGGCGATATGGGCGAGGTGCGGCGGGATGTCGCGCCCCTTCGAGATCATCGACTGCGCCCACAGCCGCCCGGCGCGGTAGGACGAGCGCACGAGGGGACCTGCGAGCACGCCGAGGAACCCGATGCGCTCGGCCTCCTCCTTGAACTCCACGAACTCCCCGGGCTTGACCCAGCGTGCGACCGGCAGGTGGCGCGGCGACGGCCGCAGGTACTGCGTGATCGTGACGATGTCGGTGCCCGCGTCGTGCAGGTCGTGCAGCGCCTGCACGACCTCCTCGGGCTCCTCGCCCATGCCGAGGATGAGGTTGGACTTCGTGATGAGCCCGGCCGCACGCGCCTGCGTCAGCACGTCGAGCGACCGCTCGTAGCGGAACGCGGGGCGGATGCGCTTGAAGATGCGGGGGACCGTCTCCACGTTGTGCGCGAACACCTCCGGTCGCGCGTCGAACACCTCGCCGAGGAGGTCGGGGCGGCCGTTGAAGTCGGTGGCGAGCAGCTCGACGCCCGTGCCGGGGTTGACGGCGTGGATCTGGCGCACCGTCTCGGCGTTGAGCCACGCGCCGCCGTCGGGCAGGTCGTCGCGCGCCACGCACGTGACGGTGGCGTAGCGCAGCCGCATCCGTTGCACGCTCTCGGCCACGCGGCGCGGCTCGTCGGTGTCGTAGTCGGCGGGCTTGCCCGTGTCGATCTGGCAGAAGTCGCACCGCCGGGTGCACTGCGAGCCGCCGATGAGGAAGGTGGCCTCGCGGTCCTCCCAGCACTCGTAGATGTTGGGGCACCCGGCCTCCTGGCAGACGGTGTGCAGTCCCTCCTCCTTCACGAGGGAGTGCAGCGCCTGGTACTCGGGGCCCAGACGCGCCCTCGTCTTGATCCACTCCGGCTTGCGCTCGATCGGGGTCTGCGCGTTGCGCACCTCCAGGCGCAGCATCCTGCGCCCCTCCGGCGCGGCGGTCACGCGGCGGCTCCGGCGGGGGAGTACGCCGCACGGAAGGCGTCGGCGACGGATGCGACGACGTCGGCGGGTGTGACATCCGCCCCCACGATCTCGCTCACCGTCGTGACGCCCGCGTCGCTGATGCCGCACGGGACGATGCCGCGGAAGGCCGCGAGCGAGTTGTCGCAGTTGAGCGCGAAGCCGTGCATCGTGACTCCCCGCTCGACGCGGACGCCGATCGCGGCGACCTTGTCCTCGGACAGCGGTCGGCGCACCCAGACGCCGCTGCGGCCCTCCACGCGATAGCCGTCGACGCCGAGGGGACGCAGGATGTCGATGAGCAGACCCTCCAGACGGCGCACGTGCGCGACGACGTCGATCGGCTCGGGCAGCCGCACGATGGGGTAGCCGACGAGCTGACCCGGGCCGTGCCACGTGATCTTGCCACCGCGGTCGACGTCGATCACCGGCGTGCCGTCGACGGGCCGTTCGTGCGGCTCGGTGCGCTTGCCCGCCGTGTACACCGGCTCGTGCTCGAGCAGGAGCAGGGTGTCGGGGCGGGTGCCCGCGACCACCTCGGCATGGATGCGCCGCTGCAGCGCCCAGCCGTCGAGGTACGGCACGTAGTCGGGGGCGAGCCCCGCGATCTGGACGTCGAGCACGTCGGCCTCCCGTTCATGGACTGCATCCAACAATATCGTCCTGCACGTGCGCGACGGGGGGACCCCGCGCGTTCGGCGAGGGAGACGCTCGCGTAAACTCGACGCATCATGGCTACCTTCGGCACGCTCTCCGATCGGCTCACCGAGACCTTCCGCAACCTGCGTACGAAGGGCAAGCTGACACCTGCCGACGTGGACGGCACGGTCCGCGAGATCCGGCGCGCGCTGCTGGACGCCGACGTCGCGCTGCCGGTGGTGAAGGATTTCGCCGCGAAGGTGCGCGAGCGCGCCCTCGGCGACGAGGTGAACCGCGCGCTCAATCCCGCGCAGCAGGTCGTGCAGATCGTCAACGAGGAGCTCGTCGCGATCCTCGGCGGGCAGCAGCGCCGGCTGCAGTTCGCGAAGAACCCGCCGACGGTCATCATGCTCGCCGGGCTGCAGGGCTCCGGCAAGACGACGTTCGCGGGCAAGCTCGCGAAGCTGCTGGAGAAGGACGGCCACACCCCGCTGCTCGTGGCCTGCGACCTGCAGCGTCCGAACGCGGTGAACCAGCTGCAGGTCGTCGCGCAGCAGGCGGGCGCCGCGGTGTACGCGCCGCAGCCGGGCAACGGCGTCGGCGACCCCGTGCAGGTCGCGCGCGACGGCGTCGAGGCAGCCCGCCGCCAGCAGCACGACATCGTCATCATCGACACCGCGGGTCGGCTGGGCGTCGACGCCGAGCTGATGAGACAGGCCGCCGACATCCGTGCCGCCGTCGACCCCGACGAGGTGCTGTTCGTCATCGACGCGATGATCGGCCAGGACGCCGTGAACACCGCCAAGGCGTTCCAGGACGGCGTGGACTTCACCGGCGTCGTGCTGAGCAAGCTCGACGGCGACGCTCGAGGCGGCGCCGCGCTCAGCGTCGCGAGCGTCACCGGCCGCCCCATCGTCTTCGCCTCCACCGGCGAGAGCCTGGATGACCTCGAGCCCTTCCACCCCGACCGCATGGCGAGCCGCATCCTCGACCTCGGCGACATCCTCACCCTCATCGAGCAGGCGCAGGCCGCGTTCGACGAGGAGGAGGCGCGCAAGGTCGCCGAGAAGCTCGCGAACGAGCAGTTCACCCTCGAGGACTTCCTCGATCAGCTGCAGCAGCTGCGCAAGATGGGCTCGATGAAGAAGATGCTCGGGATGCTGCCGGGCATGGGCCAGATGAAGCAGCAGATCGACGACATCGACGAGCGCGAGCTCGACCGCACCGAGGCGATCGTGCGTTCGATGACGCCGGCGGAGCGCCGCAACCCGAAGCTCCTGAACGGCTCGCGCCGGCTGCGCATCGCGCGCGGCTCCGGCATGACCGTGACCGATGTCAATCAGCTCATGCAGCGCTTCGAACAGGCGTCGAAGATGATGAAGACGGTGGCGCGCGGCGGGATGCCGTCGATCCCCGGCATGGGACCGGTCCCCGGCGCCGGTCGCCCTGGCGCGTCGAGCAAGCGCGGGAACAAGCAGAAGAGCCGCGGCGGCTCGCGGTCGGGAAACCCCGCCAAGCGGGCGGCGGAGAACGCGGGCCTGGCCGCGCAGGCGGCCGCCGAGCCCACCGGGTCGGGCTTCGGGCTCGGGGCGGCCGCGAAGGGCGCTCAGCCGAGCGAGACAGATCTTGCGGAGCTGCAGAAGCTGCTCGGCAACCGCTGACGACTCGTCGCATCTCCTGCTGGCATTAGACTGAACGGGTCAGGGGATGAGGGGCGACCGGGGGGAAGCGGACGATGATGGGTGACCGCTAGCGCAGTCTTCGCGAGGGACACGCCTCGCTACATCGAGAGCCCCACGGGGCGGCTCGACAAGCACCCGCAGAACGTCTGGCTCCGTTGGGGCGTGCGTCTGGCCGTGGCGGTGCTGTTCGGGGCGCTCGTGCTGTGGTTCGACGCGAGCGCGCAGCACGACTGGTCGAACACGGCGAACGCCGCGCTGGCCGAGCGCGTCGCAGCGATCGGCTGGGGCACGCCGGGCGTCGACGTCATCTCGGAGCTGTACCCGCCGATCACGAGCATCATCGCGATCGTCGTGCCAGGAGGGGCGCTCGGGCTCGGGCTCGCCGGTGCGGCCGTCGCCGGGCTCACGCTGCAGCTCGTGGTCCAGTCGATGAAGCGCAAGCACTTCGCGCCGTGGGTGCGCACGGTGTTCGTCTTCACCCTGGCACTGAGCCCCGCCTACGCGTACATCGTCACGACCAACCTCGAGGCCGCGCTCGGCCTGATGTTCTTCGGACTGGGAATGCTCGACCTCGTGCGGTTCGTGACGTACGCGAACACGCAGGCCGGCTTCCGCTCCGGGCTCCTGTTCGCGTGCTCCGCCCTCTCCGACTCCACGGGCGTGTTCGCCGCGCTCGTGGCGGCGGGCGCGGGAGCGCTCATCATCCAGTCCCGTCCGCGGGCGCGCTGGGCGAACGCCGTCGTCGTCGTCTTCCCCACGCTCGCGCTGTTCGGAGCGCTGGGCCTGCTCGGGATCGCCTTCTCGAACGGACCCTTCGCGATGGTCCGCGGCGACCTGCACTGGGATCCCGCACGCGCGAACGCCTACACGCAGTCCATCACGAGCCCTGCCGGACTGCTCTATCTCGCGCCCACGATCCTCGTCCTGGCGACGGCCGTCGCGCTCGGCTATTGGGGTGTGGGCCTGGTCGCCGTGCTGCTCACCGGGATGACGGGGATGGCGTTCGTGCTCGGGCTGACGCCACCGGGCACGGCGGGGAACACGTTTGTGATGATGCTCCTCCTGGCGGTCGCGATCGTTCCCACCGCGCCCACGTTGCGGTACGCGCTGCTGACCGCCGCGGCCGCTGTGCTGCTCTACGTGTCCGGCTGGGCCGCTGCCATGCACCAGACGAGCATCGCGTCGTGGCTGGGCATTCTGACGGGGGCCGGATCATGAGCGCGCTGGACGTCTCTCGTCCCGACCTCGCCCTGCTCGATCCGCAACAGCGGGTGCGCTACGCCAGAGAGGGGTGGCTGCCCGTCGCGCGCGACGGGGACGTCGTCGTGGTCGCTGCGTCCGCGCGTCTGGGCGCGCACGCCCTCGCACGCATCGAGGCGGATCTCGGTGCGCCGGTGCGTGTGCATCCGACGACCCAGGCGCGCATCGTCGACGGCGTGATGGCGGCCTTCGGAGCGGATGTCGCCGCCCACGCGGCAGACGGACTCTACCGCCGCGATCCGGCTCTGTCTGCGCGGATCGTGCTGTCGACACGGCAGAAGGTCGTGGCGGCGGTGCTGGTGCTGATCCTCGTCGTGGCCGGAGTGATGTGGCCCCTCCCGACGGTCATGGCGCTCGTGGGCGTCGCCAGCGTCGTGTTCCTCGCCAGCACTCTCTTCAAGTTCGCGGTGGCGCTGCGCGGCTCGCGCTACGACCTCGTCGACCACGTCACCCCCGAAGAGGTCGCGGCGCTCGCCGACGACGATCTGCCGATGTACACCGTGCTCGTGCCGGTCTTCCGCGAGGCGCGGGTCGTCGGCCGCCTCGTCGAGAACCTGGGGCGGCTCGACTATCCGGCGGACAAGCTGGAGGTCGTCATCCTCGTCGAGGAGGAGGACGACGAGACGCGCGATGCCTTGGCGGTGTCGGAGCCGCCGGAGAACTTCATCGTGCTGACCGTGCCCAAGGGCGCACCGCAGACCAAGCCCCGCGCATGCAACGCCGGGCTCCAGGTCGCCCGCGGCGAATACCTCGTGATCTACGACGCGGAGGACGCGCCGGAGCCCGACCAGTTGAAGAAGACGGTGATCGCCTTCGCGCGAGCGGATCCGTCGACGGTGGTCATGCAGGCCGCGCTGAACTACTTCAACGCGCGGGAGAACGTGCTCACCCGCATGTTCGCGCTGGAGTACAGCTACTGGTTCGACTACATGCTCGCCGGCCTCGACGTCGCCGACCTGCCCATTCCGCTCGGCGGGACGTCGAACCACTTCCGCACCGCGGCGCTGCACGAGCTCGGCGGGTGGGATCCGTACAACGTCACCGAGGACGCCGACCTCGGCATCCGCGCCAGCGCGCTCGGGTACCGCGTCGGCGTGGTCAACTCGACCACGATGGAGGAGGCGACCAGCCGCACCGGCATCTTCATCGGCCAGCGCAGCCGCTGGATCAAGGGCTACATGCAGACCGCGCTCGTGCACGCGCGCCAGCCGCTGAAGCTGATCCGCACCATCGGCCTGCGGCGCTTCGGGGCGTTCGCCCTGCTCATCGGGGGCACTCCGCTGACGTTCCTCGGCGTGATCCCGTTCACGGCGCTGACGATCGTGTCCTTCTTCATCCCGTGGGCCGACTTCTCGGTGGCGTTCCCGCCGCTGGTGTTCTGGCTGTGCCTGGTGAACTTCCTCATCGGCAACGGGCTCATGGTCTATCTGAACATGATGGGACCGTACAAGCGCGGCACGTTCTGGCTCGTGGCGTGGGCGTTGCTGAACCCCGTGTACTGGCTGCTGCATTCGGTGGCGTCGTACAAGGCGCTGTGGCAGCTGATCACCAAACCGCACTACTGGCAGAAGACCGAGCACGGGCTCTCGGAGTGGGTGCCGGAGCCGGCCGACGCCGCGGGCGGCGGTTAGGCGGGGGCGCTCAGATAGTCAGGGGCGCTCAGAGGATCCACTCGATCTCGGGGCCGAGCCGCTCGGTCCGCGCGGCCGGTGTCGGCTGCGCGTCGGCCGCTTCGAGCCGAGCGGGCCGCGAGAGGTTCAGCGGAACGCCCAGCACCGGCGGGACGGTCGAAAGGAGCGACTCGAACCAGCGCAGTCGAGCTGTGCGCTGCGGGACGGGCGTGGTGGGGATGGAGGCGGTGTCGATCATGCGGCCATGCAACCTGACCGAGGTATCCAGAGCGTGAGAACGAGGTCACCGCGCCATGACAGGGGGCTGGGAGTTCGCACAGACGCGTCACTGCTCACCGGATGAGGGAGGCGAGGTGGTCGCGCAGGGTCGGTCCGGCGCGGAACTCGCGGATGAGGTGCATCACCACCTCCCGGAGGTCGCCTCCCGCGGCGTCGGCCACCAGGGTCTGCCGGGTCGAGCTGGCGCCCTGCGACATGATCGTCTCGAGCCCGGCGAACTCCCGCGCGCAGTCCAGCTGCTCGGCGATCGCCGCGTGCTGCTGCATGGTCTCGTGCAGATGGTCGGTGACGAGCACCTCCCGGCCGTCCCGATCGACGATGACCTCGGCATCCAGCCCGTAGCGCGCCGCCCGCCACTTGTTCTCGCGCACGAACCACGGTTGCAGCCGTGGGATGTCGCGGCCGCAGTCGAGCTCCCGCGAGAAGTGCTCGACGAGCACCTGCACCAGTGAGGCGACCGCGGCGAGCTCGGGGAGGGTCGACATCCCGTCGCACGCGCGCACCTCGATGGTGCCCCACCGGGGCGCGGGCCGGATGTCCCAGCGCACCTCGGTCTCGTCGCGCATGACGCCGGTGCGCACCATGTCTGCGAGGTAGGACTCGAACCCGGCCCAGTCTTCCAGCGGCCACGGCAGGCCCGCCGTCGGCAGCTGCTGGAACACGAGCGCGCGGTTGGACGCGTAGCCGGTGCGCTCGCCCGCCCAGAACGGGCTCGACGCCGACAGCGCCTGCAGATGCGGGAGGTAGACCGACAGCGCGTTGATGATCGGGATCACTTTGCGCACGTCGTCGACGCCGATGTGCACGTGGATGCCCCA